>JBDKUB010000502.1:0-3697 GCA_039679915.1 Anaerolineaceae bacterium | reverse complement strand
CCGCTGGCGGTGATCTTCGCCCTGGTTTGTATCGTACACCTCTTGTTTTTCTCCACCCACGCCCATCTCGACAAGCTCTTGATCAAAGGCTTCATTCTATGGATAATAATTACCCTGCTCATCGACTTTAGCTATACTGGGCGTAACATGAGCGACCTGGTTTGGACCTTGATCCCGCTCTGGACACTGGCAGCCATCGAAATGGGAACCCTCGTCGATCCCGGAGAGAGCATATGGATTGCCCTGGGTGAGGCGATCCTTATCTTCATTCTCCTCTGTGTCACCTGGCTGCTGGTTGCTGCAATAGCCAGTGCACCAGGAATAAACCTAGATTCGCTTCACATAGCTCAGCTAGCTGGTTCGTTATTGTTATTAATATTCGCAGCATACTTATTCTCCCTGGGTTGGGGATGGCAGGTTTCCCGGGCTGGATTGACATGGGGCAGCATGGTCTTCTTATGCTTGTATATGCTTTCGGCTTCTTGGGGGAGCGCCCAATATTCTGCCGGTGGAAAGCAACTTACCCGCCAGGAATTGTGGTATCCAGCCCCGCTAACCGGCGAAGCTGACCTATTCCTATCCACTCTGGGTGATTTATCCGTCTGGCACACTAATGATCGCCACTCCATTGACGTACGCCTGGCTGTTGACGCACCTTCTATGCTGTGGGTCATGCGTGATTACCCCAACGTGGAATATGCCTCGACTCAAACGCCGGTGGCTGATATCAGCCATTTGCCCCCTGAGCAATTGCCTCCCATCATCATTACCTTTCCTTTGGATAGTGAGCTCAATTTGAGCGCTGCATACCGTGGACAGGATTTCGCCTGGCAGATATATCCAGCCTGGGGTGGGATTCTACCGAACCCATTTCTCGCGTGGCTGGTATTTCGGGATGCCCCTCAAGAAGCGGTTCAGGTCACACTGTGGGCAAGAGCCGACCTTTTTCCCGGCGGCTCGCTCGAACCCGAAGAAATTGACCAATCAACCCCGTAAGGATCATGGCGAAACCCGAGGCAAGCATAGGTGTTTTCCCATAAGACAACTCTCAAAAAAACAGGAGCGCCTTTGACTCTCCCACAAATGATCACCATCGATGGACCCGCCGCTTCAGGAAAATCGACGCTGGGTAAAAACCTGGCTGATTGGTTAGGGTACCTATATTTCGATACCGGAGTCATGTACCGGGCTGTCACCTGGGCAGCTCAACAAGCCGGCGTCCCCATCGACGATGAGGCAGCCGTTACCGAACTGGCAAAAAAGATCGAGATCGATGTACGACCCGCCTCTCAAAATGACGGCAGAGCATATGATGTGCTGGTAGATGGGCAGGATATCACCTGGGATATCCGTCAGCCGGAAGTGGATAATGATGTTTCGAAGGTTTCGGTATACCCTGGGGTGAGGCAGGCTCTTACGGCTCAACAGCGTCGGATTGGCTTGCGTGGGCAGGTTGTCATGGTAGGACGGGATATCGGCTCGGTGGTCTTACCTGAAGCTGATCTCAAAATATACCTGGAGGCGTCGGTCGATGAGCGCGCCCGGCGTCGCTATAAGGAGCTGCTCGATCGAGGCGTTCAGACTTCCCTGGAAGCGATTCGTCAAAACCTCATGGAGCGCGACTGCATCGATTCTACCCGACAGACAGCACCCTTACGCCCAGCCAATGATGCCATCATCTTGAATACCGAATATCTGGATGCCGACCAGACACTTGAAGCTGCCAAGAATCTGGTGAATCAATTTCAATAGGAAACTAAATCTCATCAATGGAAACAGCTTATCCTATTCCCACGCGAACACGACTGACCAGGAGCATGCTCCGGCCAACCTTTCGATCGATATTTCGTTTAATCAGTCGGGTTACCATTACCGGAAAGGAGAATGTGCCTACCCAGGGACCTTATCTGATCGCCATCAACCATGTTTCAATATATGATCCTCCTTTTGTCGTAGCTTTTTGGCCGGCAGCGCCGGAGGTGTTAGGGGCTATCGAGGTATGGCATCGCCCCGGGCAAAACATTCTGGTCAAGTTATATGGTTGTATTCCGGTACACCGCAGCGAATACGATCGCCGTCCACTGGAGAAATTATTATGGGCGCTCCGTTCCGGGCATCCGGTATTGATAGCTCCCGAAGGCCATCGTTCTCATAAGCCGGGAATGAATCAAGCTCAGCCGGGCATCGCCTTTCTAATAGAAAAATTTCCCGTACCAATCATTCCAGCAGCCATTGTGGGTACCACAGATGATTTTTTACAGCGTGCCATTCGGGGGGAACGGCCTGAAGTGGCGATGCAGATTGGCAAGGCTATATCCCTTCCGACCTTTGATGAGTCAAGTACCAATCGTAAAAATATTCGTCAAAAAAAAGCTGACCTAGTAATGGCACATATTGCAGCCCTACTGCCGCCGGAATACCGGGGGTTTTATAATGATCATCTCACCCTTACCGCCCAAACCGTAAGCTGAAATCATCACTTTGTAAATGAGTTATGCCTCGGGCATTGTCCTAGTGACTTTTCAAGCCTGATTCTATGATTGTATTTAATTCTATCTACCTGACAGTTTGCGAGTTGTTATTGCGAAAGAGCGAAGCGAATGAAGCAATCTTTCTAAAGCATATCATTTTCTAGATTTAAAGTTTGCTTCGGGGCAAAAAACGCCCCTCGCAATGACGGATGATTAAAACTGTCGGGTGAGTAGATTTAATTCATTCATATCCTAACCCTACCTCGTGGGGCTGTCCTAAAAGAAGGCTGTCACCTCGAGCGAAGCGAGAGGTCTTTTCATAACCATATATAGATGTCTCGCTGTTCCTTCGCTGCGCTCAGGATAGGCTCGACATGACATTTATGATTATTTTGACAACTCTTTTTTAGTAAAAAAAACGACTAAAGTCGTTACTACTCAATATGACATTTATGACCAGATAAAAAATCACATTTTCATCTTTGCGGGAAATGCAGATCATGATATGTAACATAAACTGTATTACTTACATTCCTGTAATATATGAATCTAAGAATTTTGCACAGACAATTTACCCAAAATTTATTGATATAATAAGCTTACTCTGTTATATATGGATTCCAGGTCATAATCTATAGATTGATTCATAATATTGAGTAACAGGGTATTCATCGCTGCTAATCATCGTAAATCGAGAACTGTGGTTGGAAAAACACAACACAAGTTGCCGCTATGTCAGTTTCTTTGTCGAATGCGGCGATTTTTCTCATTATTGTTGCTAGAAACACGGATGGAGCGAATGAACATTTGAATAAATGCCTTCGACATATTGGGAAATTATTATCCAGTTATAGCTGAGAAAAAGATGGCAAGCACAAATTTCAGTATTTGGAAATGTTTATTGAAAATAATCTGTATTCATATTTAGAGGGGGCACAATGTTGATAAATGGCCTCTCGGGAAATGAGCTTCATGAATTTACTAAGGTATTGCCGCCTCTTAACCTAGCTACTTATTATCCGAGAAAGGAAACAAAATATGATTAATTCGGACCCTATTGATATTCTGCTGGTCGAAGATAATCCCCAGGACGCCGAATTAACGATACGGGCGCTTAGAAAACGCAATCTTGCAAACCATCTTTTTTTGACAGAAGACGGCGCAGAAGCCTTGGATTTTATTTATGCACGCGGTCAGTATTCTGATCGCGATATGAAGCAAATCCC
>JBDKUB010000172.1:0-1961 GCA_039679915.1 Anaerolineaceae bacterium | reverse complement strand
AGGATGAAATTGGCAGAGTAAAAAAATTCGAGAAATAGAAAGCAAGTAGGAGACTGTTGGCTGTCTCTCTGCCCCATCCTCTACCCCAAATCCAATCTCAACACCTACGCCTACAACGGAGATTGTGTTCACCAATACGCCAATCCCTCCCAGCCCAACGGTTACGTTACAGCCTACTGTTGAATCGATACCCACTCTAGAATCAACCAGTACAACTTCTGCTAAAGAGACGATATCTTTCTTGATTTACTAAAAATATTTATCCCTTGTTAGTTGAATCTAATAGCAATATGGTATGATAAATAAATTCATTCCATGGAAATAAAATGATTGCCCCAAAAATCGAATCATATTCTTTTGGATTAATGACTATCGATGGGCAGACTTTTAGGAAAGATCTCATTATCCTTCCCGATCGCCTGATCCATGATTGGTGGAGGGAAAACAGTCACAGCCTCGTTCCAGAAGATATTCAACTGGTGTTCGAATCATCACCCGATTTATTGATCATTGGCACCGGCGCGGCCAATCGCATGAAGGTTACTGATGCGGTTATACAGGTTGCTAAAGACAACGGAATTGAATTAGTAATTTTACCCACTGGGGAAGCCTGGCAGAAATATAATCAAGAGAAGGATGTAAAGAAAGTAGCCGCGGCTTTCCATCTTACGTGTTGAATTTTTATTTGATATGTGGTCATAAAAACTTACAATAAGTCTTTATCATAAACAAAGAGATTTTAGATTATTAAGATGCTAAGATGGTGAAAGAGATTATAAAATGGCTTTAGACTATATGAATGTTTTTTGGAATTTGGCATCTGGGCGGGAAACAATATCTTTACTCAATGTTTATAAGGGGATTCCGATATCCTACCCTGCCACGATTATAAATGTGGGAGAAACTGCTATCGAATTGGTTACTGAGAAACACCAATTGGTATGTTTGTACCATGAGAGGGAAACTTATATACAATCACCTGAGATAGCGGAAATTATTTTTGCAAAAGTTATCGGGTTGGATGTGCCGAATTTAACGGTTGCTTTAGGTCATTTCGAAGTTGTAAACAAAACCATCGGAGAGCGGCGAGAAGTCCGAGTGTGCCCTAAATTCAGCATTGGAGGAGAGGTTCAAACCGAAGAATTAGCGGATACTTATCAGGCAGAGATGGCGGATATTTCACGCAGTGGTTTGGGTATCTATATCAGGGAAAGAGATTATTTCCCTCGAGTTTATTGTAATGGGAGGAAACTTGTGGTCAGTTTTAAACTCCCGGGAGTTTATCAGATTTATGAACCAAAGAGTTATGACTATTCTTCTTCTTCACAAGCTGTCAATGCACCGCGATACGATCGTTCCAGTATGAGGTTTTCCACAATTCATCAACCAAAATCCAATCCTGAAAACACCCAAATCCGCCGTCTGGCTTCGCCAGAGATCACCGTTCAGGGTGTAATTGCTAATACCATGGCATTGGAGAGCCAGCATCGCTATCGCGTAGGAATTCGTTTATATCCAAACGAATTTGCGCAATTGATTATTACGCAGTTCGTTTCACAACGTCAATCGGAAATCATCCAAGAGATTAATTCCGTTTATCAATTGATCAGCCAGGGGTGAATTAAATTACCACAGCCATATTAATTAATTTTGTTTATTAATAAACCTAGACTGTCAAGCATGATTCATAATATTTGGTTTTTCTTGATTTATTTGACCTCACCCTCATTTTCTCCCCGCTTGCAGGAAGGGACGGTACGGGGTTGTTAATTGAATAATTAAAATCATCCTATAAGGATTGGCAGACGACTAGAAATATTTTGATATTTAGTCATCTCCCCTTTATTTTTCTGTTATTTCAAGGTTCTACACTACTTTAGATGTAAATCCTCGGAACGCGTGCACCAATACCGCAGACCACTTCATAATTGATTGTATTCCACAATCCAGCAATTTCTTCG
>JBDKUB010000154.1:0-8271 GCA_039679915.1 Anaerolineaceae bacterium | reverse complement strand
TTCCGGGCGAGCAGGGTGGTCCGCATGTGAATGTTTTTGGGGCAATTGCGCTTACATTCAAATTGGCACGGTCTCCTCAATTTGTCCAATTGCAGCATCAGATCGTCAATAATTGTATTGCTTTTTGCGAACAATTCAGAGAGACTGGTTTCCGCATTCCATATGGAGGTACAAATACTCACCTTATGAACTTGGATTGTGGCTCGATCAAAGGAACGGACGGTACCGCTTTATCCGGCGATCAAGCTGCACGCATCTTGGATATTGCCGGTATTGTGGTTAACCGCAACACAATCCCCGGTGATCTCTCGTCTGCCGATCCTTCTGGTATTCGTATGGGCACACCTTGGGTTACCCAGCGGGGTCTAAAAGAAAATGACATGCAATACCTCGCCAATATTATTTCTGATATTTTGAAGTCTGCTAAACCCTACACGCAATCAGGCAGAAAAGGAAAATTACGTAAGTCGAAAGTAGATTTTATTACGTTGGAAACCAACAAGGTAAAAGTGCGTAATCTGGCAGAAAACTCAGGTATCGATTATGGAACTAAAAAACACGGATACCCGCATTTTTACTATATCGATGATGAGCCAAAATCCCATAATAATTTTGTTGCTTATGATCTATATGGTGAAAACGTGAGGTCATTTCTGGATTATGCAGTTAGTTGTGATATTTCTATGTTGCATCCTGGCAATTCGTTTCCAGTTTCGATAAACACCCCTGAGAAAAACCTAAACGGTGTTTTGACCTGTGTCTCTTCACATCAATTCCGCTTATCGATAGAAAAATCACAAGCCGGATTGGCGGCTGCTTGGTTAAGGGATCTATCGGATGGCTTCGTCCAATTCGACCCTGATATCGAAATGAGATTACCAGGAGTGATTATCGTAAAGGAATCGGATGCCGAACCGACACAAAATATTCCGTTATCAGCGGAAAATGAGGTTTTTGCCAGTGGCAGAGAAAAACCATATTTCATTGGCATGAGCGAAACATCGGGTACTCCCTTACCCGATTTTATTTGGAACGAGAAGGAAACAGCCCTCAAGCGAACACCATTGTACAATTTACACAAACAATTGGGAGCAAAATTGATACCTTTTGCCGGATGGGAAATGCCGGTGTGGTACACTTCGGTGTCTGAAGAACACCTGGCAGTGAGAAAAGCAGCGGGCATATTCGATGTGGCTCATATGGGAGTGTATCAAGCCGAAGGCGAAGATGCCTGTGCATTTCTGGATAGTGTCGTTGGAAATGATATAACCTCTCTGAAAATTGGGGATTCATGCTACACTCATCTTATGGATCCGGATGCCAATGTGATCGACGACTTGTTGATTTATCGTCGTGCGAAGGATAAATACTTGATGGTAGTGAATGCGTCCAATGATGATAAAGATTGGGCTTGGATGAATGCCGTCAAAGATGGGCAAGTGTGTGTCGATAAAGAACAGCCGTGGGTTAAAGTATATGGGCGCAATCTCCGCTTACGAAATCTTCGAGATCCACAAGCAGGTCCAGATATGCGCGTAGATATTGCGTTGCAAGGACCGTTATCACGTGATATATTATTATCGCTTGGCGTCGATGAATTGGATAAAAAAGCTATTTCATCTTTACAACGGACCCAATTATGTGAAGCAAAAGTCGGAGGTTTCGATTTGATAGTTTCACGAACAGGCTATACCGGTGAAAAAATGGCTTTCGAGTTGTTTGTTCACCCTGATAAAGCAACCGAATTATTTCAGGCATTATTGCGAACCGGACAACCATTGGGTATTAAACCAATTGGTTTAGGTGCAAGAGATTCCCTGCGAACAGAAGCCGGTTTACCACTCTATGGTCACGAAATGGGAGGAGAGAATAATCTCAGTGTTTGCCAAGCAGGATTTGGAAGCTACGTAAAAACTTACAAACCCTGGTTCATCGGTAGAAAGGCGTATATTGAAAAAGAAAAGATGTGCCAGGATGAAATCGTTCGTTTTCGATTTACAGAAAAAGGGGTGAGAATGGCTCATCCTCAAGATGTGGTTATCGACAAGCACGGCAAGATCATCGGTTGGGTAACGAGTTGTGCCGTTGATAGTGAAGGTTTCCTAACCGGTCAAGCGCTTGTTCCTCAAAAATATACTGAGGAAGGCACGCAAATCTACATAATGCAAAAAACGGGTCCAAAAGACATCACAATCACATGGTCCACCAACATTGGTGACCGAGTGCCATTGCCGAGCCTGGCTCTAGTCCTTAGTCGCTTTCCAAAATAAGGTTAAGAACAGCACGGTATCATCCCGTGCTGTTTATTTTTATATAAAAAGTGTTACTAGAAAGGAGTAAGAATGCAGACACCTTGGGATCATCGCTATGCACATCGAACCCAACGAATGGGCAGTTCAGCCGTACGGGAATTATTGAAATTGACTGAACAGCCAGATATTATCTCTTTTGGAGGGGGACTTCCTGCGCCCGATGTGTTTCCCATAAAGGAGTTTTCAGAGGCTTGTCAGATAGTACTCCGCGATCATGGCGCATTGGCTTTACAATATGGTACAACAGAAGGTTATTCACCGTTACGGGAAATGATCGTTAATCAATTAGGGCGATATGGGATAAAGGTAACTGCAGATAATGTTCTCATTACAACAGGATCTCAACAAGGACTTGATCTTTTAGGAAAAATATTGATCAATCGGGGAGATAGAATATTAGTCGAAGCACCAACATATTTGGGTGCATTACAAGCGTGGGATGCTTACGGGGCAGAGTATGTAACGGTGCCGGCAGATAAAGACGGCATGATTACCGATGCCTTGGAAGAAGCGCTGAGAACTGGACCGAAATTCATCTATGTTTTACCCAACTTCCAGAATCCTACTGGGGTGACCATGCCTTTGGACAGGCGGATGAAATTAGTTGAGCTGGCAGATCGCTATGGTGTTCCGATTGTCGAAGATGACCCGTACGGACAACTACGCTTCGAAGGAGAGCATTTACCGTCGGTTGTGGTTTTAGATGATAAGTACCGCGGTAACAACCATCCTTTCTACCATGGAAACGTCATCTACCTAGGTACATTTTCTAAGATATTGTCACCTGGGATAAGATTAGCATGGGTGATTGCGCCACCAGAAGTCATCCGAAAGATGGTTCAAGCAAAACAAGGGACTGATTTGAACACGTCTTCATTGACCCAGATGGTGGCTTATCAAATCTCGAAAGATGGATTTCTTGAAGAGCATATCAAAGTGATCCGTAAAGTTTATAGTGAACGGCGAGATGTGATGTTAGCAGCGATGGACCGCTATTTTCCACCAGAGGTAGATTGGACACATCCTCTAGGTGGACTATTTCTCTGGGCTACGCTTCCCGAATATTTAATTTCGAAGGAAGTGTTAAAAGATGCCCTAGAGGAAAAAGTTGCTTTCGTGCCGGGTGATGCATTTTACCCACGAGGACAAAGCCGAGAGAATAATATGAGGTTGAATTCCTCGTATTCAAAACCAGATGTAATCAATGATGGCATATCACGTTTAGGAAAAGTTTTGAAGGAAAAAATTAAAACAGGTATGCCTACATAGGTAATATATTAGGGTATACACATTTAGAACAATACCATCCGACAATGAAGCTAAGGGTGGTATTGTTCTAATTATTACATAGAGCATTTCTAATGTTGGTTTGATAGTATCAAAACTTTGGGGAAAATAAATCAGAAGCTAAACGATGGGTGCTAATTGCGTATAGATATCATCCGGTGGAGGTATGCCAAAGTTTAAATTTACTTAGGATTGATATGCCGACAAATTCTCTCAAAATTGAATTATCCGGAACAAAGTTGGGATTTATGGGTAAAAACCACTCCAAAAATGATAGCAGCCGTTTCGCTTCGATATACTCAGGTGTGCCAAAGGGAACCTGCCTTAATAGGGGTTCTGCTAAAGATTTTAGAGCGGATACTTCATAGACCAAAGCCGAATTAAACATAACATCTGCATTTTCTTGATATGGGAAAATATTCCGTTTTTCACCTCGCCTTACTGATTCCCATCGTTGAATGGTCATTTGCGCCGAATAACCTCGCTCACGCGCGTCCCGTACGATTCGTCGAATTAACCGTGTATCGGTAGTCGAAACGCGGTTATGTCGGTCGAGATTTAACTGCGTTAGAGCAGAAACATAGATTCGAAACGATTGTTCAGGTGGAATTCCTTGAATAATAGCAGGGTTCAAACCATGAATTCCCTCAATAATAATCATTTGCCCGGGATTCAATTGCACTTCATCCCCTGGTTCGCTTTTTCCGGTAAGAAAATTGTAACAAGGCATTTGAATTTTTTTACCATCGATGAGAAGAAGTAGATCTTTGGTTAATTGTTCTCGATTGAGGGCATCAAAAGATTCGAAATCATATGCACCGGTTTCATCCTTGGGGGTAAGTTCACGATCGACAAAATAATTATCCATTTCGAGGGGAAATGGTGATATACCCAGCGCTAATAATTGGATGGATAACCGTTTTGAAAATGTAGTTTTCCCTGATGATGATGGACCCGAAATGAGTATGATGCGTAGATGGCGGCTAAGGGCAGCGATATATGCCGCGATCTCAGCTATTCTCTGTTCGTGAAATGCCTCAGATACAAGCACAACTTCTTGAGCACGGTCAGCAACAATCGCGTCATTTAGTGAGCCAACATTCGAAATTCCTAGTTTATCTAACCAATCGCCATATTGGCGGAAGGTCGCCAATAATTTAGGATAATCAGGTAACGGCAGTAATTGTGTGGGCGCATTTTTATGGGGAAAACGTAGTGTAAATCCTTCCCCTATAGGGTCGAGGGCGAACCATTTAATATAACCTGTCGAGGGTACCATGTACCCATGGTGATAATCGTGCAAATTTCCCAATTGATAGATAGTGAGATAATCTTTTTGCCGGTGTCGCAATAATCGTACCTTATCATCAGCTTTTTCTTTTTGGAAGTATTCAATAGCTTTCTCGATTGGAACTTCCTGGCGTTTGAATGGTATATCTTGCTTTACCATATCTCTCATAGTAGCTTCCAGCTTAGCAAGCTCATCTCTCGACAATGGTTTTCTTCCCTCGACCTGGCAGTAATAACCTCCTGAAGATACCGAATGGTCAACGGTTAAAGAGCAGCCAGGATATAGCGAGGAAAAAGCTGCTTCTAATAGAAAGGTAAGTGACCTGCGGTAGATGAGCATTCCATCGGAGGTTGCCATGGTCACCGGTTGGACATTCGAATCTATCTTGATCGGGAAGGTTAATTCACGCAATTCACCATTGACGATAGCGCCTACGATGGGTGGGGAGCCTTCATCTTCGAGGATTTTCAGGAATTCACCCACAGCCGCATATCTTGGACCTGAAATTACCCGATTGTCAGTCAAAGTAAGTTCGACTGTTTTACGAGGTTTTACGAACTTGAATGCGGGTTTTGGGGGCATATGTTTTCCTGCGTGGAAGTTTATTTTATCACGGGTTCATATTTTTGATTAACTATCTCATTCTTGATTATTAAAAATTGAAGGGCAACCTAAGCTGCCCTTACAATAATATGGTATTTTGATTATTTTGTCTTTATATTTTGTTTTTTCATCCTAGCTTTTGGAAGCTACCGAACAGGTCAAGATCAAATCCTTGGCAGCTTTTACTTCATCTAACCTGCCAACAGGCGTTGAGTGAGGTGCAGATTTCAACAATTCAGGATTTTGATGAGCTTCTTCGGCAATTTTAAGCATTGCCTCGACGAAAGCATCCAGGGTCGATTTGCTTTCTGTTTCAGTAGGCTCGATCATTAACGCTTCGTGGACTATCAATGGGAAATAATTTGTGGGTGGGTGAAATTTATAGTCCATCAAGCGCTTGGCAATATCCAAAGCATGAATATCCGGTGCATCATCCCAGCGTCCTTCTAGTACGAATTCATGCATGCATAAACGATCGTAAGGAACATGGAATGTGTTACGCAATCGTGCTAATAAATAATTGGCATTGAGCACGGCGTATTCAGAAACCTGGCGTAAGCCCTCGGCACCATTCATCCGCAAATAAGTATATGCGCGTACGATGACCGCAAAATGCCCGTTGAACGATTTAACTCTACCAATGCTCTTTTTGGGAGTGATAAAGCCGTACAGAGGTGCCAGTTCATCATCTCCCTCTTCGATTATACCGACAATCGGGCCAGGCAGAAAATCTACCAAATGCTTGGCAACGCCAACTGGACCGGAGCCGGGTCCGCCTCCACCATGCGGGGTAGAAAAGGTTTTGTGAAGGTTGAAGTGTAGAATATCGAAGCCCAAATCACCGGGGCGAACAATACCCATCAGTGCGTTCAAGTTTGCTCCATCGCCGTAAACCAAGCCGCCGGCTTTGTGAACCAGGTTAACAACCTCTTCGACGTGTTCATCGAACAAACCCAGGGTATTTGGATTGGTGAACATCAAACCGGCCAATGTATCATCGCACTCCTGACGAAGGATATCCAAATCAATATTGCCGCGTTCGTCCGACTTGATTTCAACCACTTGCATTCCGCTCATCGATGAGGTAGCGGGATTGGTGCCATGCGCTGAATCGGGGATAAGAATTTTCGTACGTTTTGTATCACTGCGTGACGTGTGATAGGCGCGGATGATCAAAACACCAGTCAATTCTCCGTGAGCGCCAGCCGCCGGTTGTAAGGTTACTCCAGCAAAACCGCCTATCTCTTTGAGCCATTCTTGTACTTCATACATCATGACCAGGCAGCCCTGAGTGGTTTCAATCGGTTGAAGGGGATGGACGCCAGTAAATCCTTGCAAGCGGGCTGTTTCTTCGTTGATCTTGGGGTTGTATTTCATGGTGCAAGACCCTAATGGATAGAAACCAATGTCAATTCCGTAGTTCAATTGCGAGAGCCGCGTGTAATGACGAATGACATCGGCTTCACTCAATTCGGGAAGTGGCAGTTCTTTTCGCTGCAAAGAATCAGGAAGAGGTTCTTTTGGAACATCGCAACCGGGGAAGCGTAAACCAATTCTACCTGAGACAGAAAGATCACATAACAAGGGTTCAGTCATGGGAAACCTCCGCAAGTGCTTCCACCAAAAGATCGATATCATCCTTGGTGTTCATTTCGGTTACTGCAATCAGCATGTGATTCTTCATGGAAGGATAATCTATACCCAGGTCGTAACCTCCAAGTATGTTGTGATCTAAGAGGTGAGCATTGATTTCGTCGACCGGTTTATTGCATCGAACGACAAATTCATGGAAGAATGGCGTGTTCGACCATAATTTATAACCGGCGACTTTTTCTATTTGATGGGCAGCATAGTGAGCTTTGTGATAGCATAACTCGCTGACTTGGCGCAACCCGTGTTTTCCAAGCAAACTCATGTAGATAGCTGCAGCCAATGTCATAATACCCTGGTTGGTGCAAATGTTGGAAGTGGCTTTTTCGCGGCGGATGTGTTGCTCACGGGCTGTTAAAGTAAGCACATAGGCGCGTTGACCATGAACGTCGGTAGTCTCACCCACTAGCCTGCCTGCCATTTTTCGAACGAATTCTTTGCGGGTAGTGAACAATCCAAGATATGGTCCGCCGTAGGACAATGGAATACCCAATGGTTGACCTTCGCCGGTAACAATGTCAGCCCCAAATTCACCGGGAGGTGTAAGCATGCCCAGCGCAATGGGGTTTATCGAGACAGCCAGAAGTGCGCCGGCTTCATGAACGGAATTAGCTAATTTAGAAAGGTTGTAAATCCGTCCTAAAAAATCAGGATATTGAACATATACCAGGGCAGTATTGTTATCCAATAATGCTGTTAGGGAATCTGGTGAGGCAGTAATCTCTTCGTCTTCGCCGACGAAATTCAATCCTGTTCCTTGATGGTAAGTATGGATTGTGTGGCGATATTGCGGATGTAAGGATGGCGAGAGAATAATTTTAGTTCGTTTTCCCCGAAAATGGGCGTCAGCCAGCGTAACTGCTTCTGCGGCTGCTGTAGCACCATCATAATGCGAGGCATTGCTAACTTCCATACCGGTTAATGCTGTAATAAGGCTTTGATAATCGAAGATGGATTGTAATGTTCCTTGAGAAATTTCGGGTTGATAGGGCGTATAAGCCGTATAGAATTCCCCGCGGCGCAAGATCGAATCGACAGCCGCAGGCACATAATGTTTATAATCACACGCTCCGAGAAAGCATGCCATTTACAGAGTCGTATTATTTGCCAAAGATAAATCTTGAATTT
>JBDKUB010000546.1:0-2051 GCA_039679915.1 Anaerolineaceae bacterium | reverse complement strand
TCCAATGGTAGATGTTGGTATAGATAACCATCGATACTTTCAATTTTCACCGGCTGGTTCTCTTTAACAAAGAATCGCGCCACGATATCTGTGCCATTTGCCCAGCTTGGTGAAAGCAAAATATTGGAATTGGGGTGCTCATCCAAATAATCATCTATCGCATAAAAAATTTGCGGTGCGCCAAACTGTAATCCGCCTAATCCATAATCCCGATACCATGTTGGCCCATTTTTCAACGCATCATTCATCATCGAAAAACCGCTGAGACTGAATACCAAAAATAATGCGGTAAATAATAAGTTGGGCGAAATTCGCCATCGTTCAAATTTATGGAATAATGGATATTTCTCCTTAGCCCAGTCGAAACATAAGGCCATCCATTTGATACAGTATTCCAATCCCAATGCCATGAGTAAAGTAGCCGGGACGACCATTACCAAGACGCGAGTAATACCAATACCAACTAATGCTCCGCCAACAGGAGCTGCAAGCATAGCAATCAAAATTAAACGATGCATGGAAGAACGGACATTCCAGAGGCATACCCCAATCCCCGCCAATATAAAAGGCATCCAGTATAAAGAGATGAGACCATATCCCTTCATTAAGTGGCGATCAAGATCATGCGAATTGGGGACGAACCAATACCCCGGGCTTAATCCGAACAAGTATTGTGAAATAAACTGATGAATTTTTCCGCTCAATGGGATCGGCTGCAGCCAATAAGAAGCTAACAGCTTCAAATGTTCAGTCGCAATATCTCCATAAGTCATACGAAAACGAATGTATGGTAAGGCAATTATCCCGACCAAGCCCAAAATATAAGGGAACAGCCGCCGATTTTTCCAATGATAGTTCCAATCAGAAAACAGCAACAATATTCCAGTAATTGCCGTGATTACCTGGCCAGGGCTGTAAGAATAAAAAGCCAAACCGGCAGCGATCAATGTCATGTAGACATATTTCGGTGACCGGTAGCGATAGAGCAGGTAACTATATAGACTCAGGGCGTAAAATGAAACAAAGATGACCGTTTCGAATGCGGTCCTTGAATGCAGGAACCAGGCTGGGACTACTGCCAATAACGCCGGTGCTAACCACCATATCGATAATTTGAAGATATTTTTCAATGAATAGGCAATCGATATTGCCGCGAGTAAGCTCACCAATGCCGAGACTCCCCGCGTCACCCATATCGATTTACCAAATAGAAGGTATGGAATAACCTGCAAATAGACGCTTAAACTGAGATTGTAGTAATTATCATTTTTAAAGTAAGTGGGTAAAAACTGTCCATCCGGATTGCGAAAACCATTCTGGACCAGATCTGCTGCGGAAAGCGTTTGTATGGCTTCATCGGTGAAAAAATATATCGGGAATTTTGTTATGCCAATAAAGCGGGTAGCGAGATAGACTCCTATCGACAGCACGAACAAAACCCCCACCCAAGACATAGTCTGGAGAGTTGCCTGTACCAGGCTTCTACTGGCTAATTTCCATTGACGCCATGCTAGGTGATTTATCGGTTCAGCTTCACGGTCGACCACCACCAACATTTGCACACGTGATTGATTGGATAATTTCAAATCGTGTTCGGGTCGAAACACGCCATTTTTATAAACTCCGCTGACCGTAGCCGCATGTTCCGATTCGGGAAACCAGCGTTTAGTCTTAATCTTATCAAACCAGGCTGGAATCGCTTGCCATTTCTCGACTACTGCGCGTTTGCTCAATTGCAAGTCAGCGGCTAATAAATACATCCCAAAACCCAACGATATCAAGCTGATGACCAATCCTACATAAAATGGTATGGGTCGAAATACAAAGCGATACAAGTGAATGCCGTCTAACATGCGGGTTGCTAAATACCCGCCTACATTCTCTATTTCTGCTGGCTTGCCATCGACCGTCAATTTCCACCCCGGATATTTGGTTACCAATAGAACCAACTCTTCCCCTGCCTTGGCTTGAGCAATAATTTCAACCGCATTCGTTCCGGAGAAATATGGCGTCATTGGTGCGACATCACTTTTTTTCAATTCATCGGCATC
>JBDKUB010000118.1:0-2313 GCA_039679915.1 Anaerolineaceae bacterium | reverse complement strand
TACGAATTTTTTAACCATTATTATCAAACTCATAGGCGACAATTACGCGACACCTTATTTGGATATATCGGTTCATTAGCTCCCATGGGCAGTCTGTTTGCGCCCTTAGTGAACGCTGGATTGAGCTGGAAGTGGGTCAGAAAATCGAGCGAGCGATTTTTCGGTTTGGCTTCTGCCAGAAAATTTCCTTCTTTTGCGCCATTGACCCAAGTCCAACGGATTACCAAGAATTGCTCTTCTCCTCAGGTGCTGTTTCTCACCGATGCTTTCTCACATTACTTTCATCCCGAAACCGAAAAGGCGGCTTTGTGCGTGTTGGAGAGCCTTGGAATACCAGTGCAGGTCATACCGGTCATCGGTGCTGGGCGCACGTTGATTTCCAAGGGATTTCTCGAACCAGCCAGCCGTCATGCGCGTCGATTGGTGGATGCCATTTACCGTCTTGATCCACTCGGAACATTACCCGTGCTTGGCGTCGAACCTTCTGAAATTTACACGCTGCGTGATGAATTTCCCCAATTCTTTCCTGGTGACGATTATGTGATGAACCTGGCTGAACGAGCCTGGATGATCGATGAATTCCTAGTGCGGAATGACGAAGAAGGAAAACCCCGCTACACAAAGTTGAATGAAAGAAATCGGAATATCCATGAGGGGAAGCTGGTACTTTTACACGGACATTGTTATCAAAAGGCACGCCCTCCAGCCGATGATGGCTTCCCGATTGGGGTAAATGCCAGTGCTGCATTGCTCCGTGGGGTAGGATATCAAGTGGAAGTGGTGGATTCGGGCTGCTGTGGTATGGCGGGTGCCTTTGGGTATGAGAAAGAGCATTACGCTATGTCGATCGCTGTAGGTGAATTGGCTTTATTTCCACGTATGCGCCAAGTAAAAGAAGATACCATCCTCGCTGCAGCCGGCACATCCTGCCGTTCACAAATCGAGGATGGCATCGCTAGGAAAGCCGTTCATCCCATTTGTTTAATATAGAATTTGGATTTCCCCTCAATTTGGAAAAAGACCCGAATTATTATCTAATGCCCAATAGCTTTTCCAATTTTTCTTGATCGTAATCGACCAAAATTTCACCGCGAATGTTAAAAGTGGGTGTAGTCTCATTGCCATTTGCCCAACTGCGAACTTTGGCAGCCGCCTTTCGATCGTGGGTAATATCGACTTCGACATAGGGGATGTTGTGCTCGGCAAAAAAGGCTCTGGCACGGCGGCACCCCGGGCACCATGCCGTGCAATACATGATGATGTCTCCAACAGGTTCTGGCGATGGCTCGGTTTCCTTGGTTTTTTGTATTTTCGCTAGTTGAGGTTCGATTTCATAAAGCACTTCGAACAGCTCATCATTATCGGGTTGTTTATCGATGTCATGAATATCGACATAGCGGATAATACCGGCTTTGTCGATGACAAAGATGGCGCGTTCGCTGTAACCCTCCGGACGTAAAATGCCGTAAGTTTCAATAATCTTCCCGTGGGGATAGAAATCGCTTAGCAGAGGATATGTAATGCCACCCAGGCTGTCTGCCCAGGCTTTCAAGCTAGGGATGCTGTCGACACTTAGACCCAGGACCTGGGTCTGGATCTCATCGAACCGGTCTAAAAGAGCCTGGTACGATGGGATCTGTGCCGTTCAGACAGGTGTCCAGGCTAGTGGGAAGAATGCCAAAACCACATTCCGCTTACCGCGGTAATCAGCCAGATGGATGGTTCGCTCAAGATGGTCTTTGAGTGTAAATACAGGTGCAAATTGTCCTACTTTAGGGATCATGGTTTTTTCTCCTGGAAATATAATAGATATAATATATCTTATATATCTTAATTATATCATTAAAAATCTAGCGTATCGTCATCGGTAAAAAGACGGCAATCACTTCGAAAGCGCCCATATCATAGCCGGTGCCCCAGGGACGGAGAACACCATCCAGGTCGTATGCCAATCCATGATCGTTGCATTGGTTCACTGCCGGCGATGTGAAACTCAAGCGGTAAGCCCCGCGCGGCGTAGTGATAAATTCAGGATCGCGGTTGATATCCGTGCCAGACCATGCTTCGGATTGAGTGTCGTTGCAAGTCGCATTGGTATAGGAAGATAAGTTACCCCGGCTGTCATTGCCCCAGACGATGTTATTATGAAATTCACCTGAGGTATTATCAGCATAGACAATACCAACGCCGCGATTCGCAGCGATGGTATTGTGAATTGCAACTAAGTCAGCCTCTACGTCAGGGGAATCAGCCGCATTCACATCGATAATAGTAGGGTTCGATGCATTATCCGCTTCATTGCCGGCAATCAGT
>JBDKUB010000476.1:0-2012 GCA_039679915.1 Anaerolineaceae bacterium | reverse complement strand
GGAAGTAAATCTTCTTTGATTTCCATGGCTTCTAACACTTCCGGCCACCACTGCAAGGTCATGGGGTTGAAGTAAGTCAGAGCGAGGGCGCAAGAATAATCGGTACCGTATTCTCCCGTCATGCGGGCTTGTATGTAATCTTTGCAATCCAGCATTTTGTATGTTTTGGCAAAGATTTCAGGTTCATTGCGTTTGATCCATAGAACTTTGGAGCTGGGAGCTTTTCCGGTGATAAAAGGCAAGCCAGTTTTATCTCTTAGAATTTCAGCTTCTTTCTCAGCTCGCGAATCCAACCAAATCAATGCTCGTCGCAAAGCTTTACCATTTTTATCGACCGGAATCGTACCCGCCATTTGCGCGTCCATGCTCAAACCGACGACTTGTTTGGGATCGACTTTGGCTTTAGCCAGCATATCCCGAGTGGTTGTGACCAAAGCCTGCCACCAATCTTCAGCATCTTGTTCAGCCCCACCGTTGGCACTATAAAAAACACCATAGTGGCTTTCTGAGGAAGCGATTACTTTGCCTGTCAAATCGATGAGAGTTGCCTTTGTTCCACTGGTTCCCAAGTCATGAGCAATGATATATTTATCGTTCATCTGTTATTCTCCAGGTTAAGGATTGCGAAAAATATCTTATTTATATCTCGTAGAACAAATCCATCAGTTCGAATGAAAATTGTCTCACTGCCTCTTGCAGGTTAACATTCCCGGTCATACCATAGATGGGAGTCAATGAACCTTTCATTTCTGGGTGCTGTTTAACATAAGCCACAGCTTCTTTAAGATCACTTACCAGTCGGTCAATGACGCCTGGTTGAGCATGCCGCTGGGTGAGAGAGATATGCACGCACGCCGGTTTTTGTAAGCCGCTCAAACTCCAGCCTTTGGTGCTCATCACATCACAGACCGCATGGATATCCAGGGTATCTGAAGCAAAAGCAACCACGAAGAGCGGATCGCCGAGGACATATAACTCGGGAATTTGTCGAATGCCTTCTTTAAGAGATTTGGCGGCAGTAAGGATGCTTTCGGCAGCTTTCATATAGCCATTTTCTCCGATGGATACCATAGCTGCCCAACATTCTGCGCTCAGTGCCCCCGCTCTACTGCCAAGGAAGGTGGGGGAAAAATACAAACCACCCGGCCATTCGGTGGTGACAAAGTACTGATGATGGCGCAGTTGCTTGCCGCGGTATAACACAACCGATGTTCCTTTTGCAGCGTAGCCATATTTATGAGTATCTGCTGACATCGAAGTTACACCCGGCAACCGAAAATCGAACGGCGGTACATCGTAGCCTAATTTTTCAGCCCAGGGCAGTATAAATCCTCCCAGGCAAGCATCGGTGTGGAAGCCAATCCCTCTTTTACGGGCAATCTCTGATAATTCTTCGATGGGGTCGATAATGCCATGCGGAAATTGCGGTGCAGATCCGACCATTACAATGGTGTTGTCTGTGATAGCTGCTTCCATAGCTTTAACATCGGCACGATAATCTTTGCTCACGGGTACGCGAATCATTTTGATGCAGAAATATTCGGCTGCTTTGTCAAAGGCGGCATGAGCGGTGGTGGGTACGACCATCTCCGGGGCGGTGATCCCTTTGGTATCCCTTGCCCAATCCCGATAAGTTTTCATGGCTAACAGGATGCTGTCCGTTCCCCCAGAAGATACAGCTCCCACAATCTCATCTGTGGTTTTTTTTGCACTCAACATGTTGGCCGTCATGGAGACGATTTCTGCTTCGAATTTGAAAACGCTAGGCCAGATATCGAAATGAATAGGATTGCTTTGTGAATTTAGAGCATAGATCTGATTTTGAAAATCAATATGCTCCATATCACCGTGATAAACCGAACCGGAAACGTATCCATTTTTCCAGCGCGGTTCTTCTGTTTTATAAAGCTCCTTCATCATCTCGACGACATCATTCTTACTCAAGCCTTCTTTGGGGAGTTCGTCGAAGGAGGGAAAGCTGCCTCGATACGGTTTGACACTTTTTTCTAATT
>JBDKUB010000455.1:0-8431 GCA_039679915.1 Anaerolineaceae bacterium | reverse complement strand
GACTTTGACGTATCGCGAACTCGGTGAATTGGGGATACTCCAAAATGAATTACCACCTTCGACCGATAACGGTGAACCAGGGATGTAAAACAATAGTCAACATTTCCCCTATTACAATCCCTCATAGGGGGAAAATGTAGCGAGGAAGCAAGAGGTAGTTGAAAGTCTAAGCAAACTGTGAGTGGATCAATATAAAAGAAAATAAAATCGTAGTAACGACTATAGTCGTTTTTTTATATGAGGGCTGTCCAAAAATTTATAAATGTCATGTCGAGCGAAGCGAGACATCTAACTATAACTATGAAAAGACCTCTCGCTTCGCTCGGGGTGACAATCTTCTTTTGGGAAAGCCCCCATTACGGTATAATGATGTCGTATTAGGAGATGTCTAAAAAGGCATAAATGTCATGTCGAGCAAAGCGATATATCTAAATAAAAAAAACCTCTCGGGTCGCTCGAGGTGACAACCTTTTTTAGGATAGTCTCAAAGCAATCTTGCTCTAACCGCAGATGCTATATCAGGTGAGGGATAATGGATTTTATATTTTTTTTACACACTAACAGCTACATGTTGAGTTTGTTCCAATGGCCTTTTGGCCATCTTGCCGCGTTCTTCGGTATCCAGAATGCGCTTGCGAATGCGGTAACTGACAGGCGTTACTTCGAGAAGCTCGTCGTCACTTAGATATTCAATGGCTTCATCCAGGCTCATTTGACGGGGAGGATTCAATCGTATCTCGATATCTCTGTTGGAGGAGCGCATGTTGGTCAGGTGTTTTTTCTTGCATACATTCACTGCCAAATCACCTGGGCGGTGGTATTCTCCAACAACCATGCCCTCGTAGACCTCAACGCCTGGTCCATAGAACAACTCACCGCGTTCTTCTGCATTTTTAAGCCCGTAATTAGTAGTAATACCCGGTTCCCAGGCGACAATCGACCCATTGGTGCGGGTTGTTATTGAGCCGGTCATGGGCAGATAACCATGGAAGACAGTCTGGATAATGCCCATACCGCGGGTAGCGGTGAGAAACTGGTAGCGGAAACCCAGCATACCGCGGGTAGGCAGCAGGTATGTCATATGTACGCTGCCGTCACCCGCATCTTGCATGTCGACCATTTGACCGTGGCGTTCGCCAAGCATCTCCACTACAACACCTACTGTTTCTGGGGTGGTATCGATGTAGACTTCCTCGAAAGGCTCCAGGGTTTCACCGTTTTTGCCTTGCTTGAAAATTACCTCTGGGCGAGAAACCTGGAATTCATATCCTTCACGGCGCATGGTTTCGATCAAAATTGCTAGATGCAGCTCCCCTCGTCCGGAAACGAGGAAGGTATCCGCCGAGTCAGTTTCAGCGACACGCAAAGCAACGTTTTGACGCAGCTCATTGAATAGCCGTTCGCGTAATTTGCGGGAAGTCCCCCACCGGCCTTCTCTGCCAGCCATGGGTGAAGTATTTACACCGAAAGCCATGCGCACGATAGGCTCTTCGACCTTGATTGGCTCGAGTGCTACTGGGAATTGCGGATCAGCCAATGTCTCACCAATAGCAATTCCTTCCAAACCAGCAACGGTGACAATCTCCCCGGCTTCAGCTTTTTCTATTTCAATTCGTTCCAACCCCTGGTGAACATAGAGGTATCGAGCACGCTCGGGGAGGACTTCACCATTCAACGTGATACGTGCCAGAGGAGAGTTAACCTTCAGCTTTCCGGCGAAGATCCGCCCTACTGCGGTTACACCCCGATATTCATCATAACCGAGCGTGCTGATCAACATTTGTAAAGGAGCATCGACATCTACTTTTGGAGCTGGAATGTGCTGCAAAATGGTTTGGAATAACGGTTGTAAATCGGGTCCTAATTCGGGAGTCAGGCTGGCTTGCCCGGTGATCGCATTGGCATATACCACAGGGAAATTGGCTTGCTCTTCGCTGGCGCCCAATTCGATGAACAAATCAAAAGTTTTATTCAAAGCTTCGAGGGGATCAGCATCTTTACGGTCGACCTTGTTGATGACAACGATGGCGCGGTGGCCGCGCTCCAAGGCTTTCTTGAGCACAAAGCGGGTTTGCGGCATAGGTCCTTCAGCAGCATCCACCAATAGCAAAACGCCATCTACCATATTCATGACCCGTTCCACTTCCCCACCAAAATCGGCATGGCCGGGGGTATCGACAATGTTGATCTTGACCATCTTTTTACTTTGAGGATAGTAAATTTGGATGGCGGTATTTTTCGAAAGGATGGTAATGCCTCGTTCGCGTTCAAGGTCGTTGGAATCCATAATCCGCTCGGCGACCGTTTGATTTTCACGGAAGACGCGTGCTTGCTTGAGTAGTCCGTCTACGAGAGTGGTTTTCCCATGGTCGACATGGGCGATAATTGCGATATTACGTAAATCTGTTCGTTCGGTTATCATACGTATCCATAATTCAGGGTTATCTAAAATGAGGCTGTCGTCGACTAACGCGCAAGCAGAAAAAACATCTCAGAATAGATGTTATTTGGCTTTCCCTTCGATTTACTTTGCGTAAGCCTTAGGGCGACAACCACATTTTGAGACAACCCCCAGTAAGAGAAAATATATTTGAAGGTTTTGATTATACTCCATAAAAGAAATTGGATGATAGAGAAAAATTATATATTTTACGGTAAGAGGCTGTTCCCCTGAGTGAAGCGAAAGATTTTTTATTATCAGGACATAGCTCATCATGGAAAATATGCCTTTTGGAGTCTTCCACCTTAATGAGTAAATCAACCATGACACGAATAACATTATCCAAATAAAATATCATATCGGATTTATAATAGATTTTTACGATATTATTTACATATAAAGTGAAAGGTCGAGGGTAAGCCATTTTCATCAAGTCATAATCTTGCAATTTTTTATTATCGATATGGAATATATTCGTTCACAGTGATGGTTATTATTAAAAGAAAATCCCCCCATTTCAGTATCTAAAATTACCTCGATAAGAAAATTGTAAGAAACCTTTGTCTTCCATTGACAATTTGACTTAGTCCAATAATAATACGCTGTTCGATAATAAATAATTGGTTGAAAACCTTTGGCGTTTATATGTTTAATACGATTGTCGTTCGCGGAGTGAAATATTGATCAAGAAATTATCGATTTATATGGGGAAATACAAAAAATTTGCGGCTCTGGTACCCCTATTTGTTTTTTGTGAGGTATTAAGTGAATTATATATGCCTATCTTGATGGCAAAAATCATTGATGTGGGTATCCCCAATGGAGATGTTACCTACATCGTGAGAATTGGCATATTGATGATGTTTTTAGCATGTACAGCGATGGGTTTTGGCTATCTGGTTATGCGGTTTTCTTCCCTTTGCAGCCAGGGATATGGCGCTAATTTGAGAGATGCGTTATTCAAAAAAGTGCAAACTTTTTCGTTCAAAAACATCGATCATTTCAGCACCGCCTCCCTGGTTACCCGATTGACCAATGATGTAAACAATCTCCAATTGACCGTTATGATGATGCTGCGAATCGTATTAAGAGCCCCCATGATGTTGATCATCGCCTTTATTTTGGCATTCAGTATCAATACGAAGCTGTCATTATTCATCGCAGTGGCAATCGTAATTCTGGCGGTTAGTATTTGGTTGATCATGAGAACGGCGGTCAAATTATTCACCTATGTTCAACAAAAAATTGACGCCATAAATAATACGATCCAAGAGAATCTAATCGGCATCCGCATAGTGAAATCCTTTGTCCGGACTGATTTCGAAAAAGATAAATTCAAAAAAGTGAATGATGCTCTGACGAACGCGGCGATAAGAGCTGCTAACATTGGAATTCTAAGCATGCCAATTATGATTTTGGTGATGAATACAACTACCCTGGCAATTATTTGGACCGGTGGACATATGGTTTTCGCGAACACACTTGGGGCTGGTCAATTGATTAGTTTTCTCAGCTATGTTTTTCAAATACTTTTCAGCGTGATGATGATTTCGATGATCTTTCTCATGGGCGCCAGGGCACAAGCTAGCGGCGAACGCATCCTTGAGGTGATGGAAACAAATGTGGACATCATCGATTCACCCTCTGCGCAGGGAGTTACACAAATAGCAGAAAGCCACGATAAATTAATAGAAGAGAGCATTAACACTACTTACTCCCCTACGATTCGTTATGGGAAAGTGGAATTTCGCAATGTTTTTTTCAAATACGACACCTCGGATAGCGGGGAGTATGTGCTATCCGATATCAGTTTTATAGCCCAACCGGGCGAAAAAATTGGCATCGTAGGTGGGACCGGAACAGGAAAATCGAGCCTGGTTAATTTAATTCCTCGCTTATATGATGTAACCGAAGGGGCTGTGTTGGTCGATGATATCGATGTTCGAGATTACAAACTTGAAGACCTGCGCCGCCCGATCGGTGTCGTTCTACAAAATAACACTTTGTTTTCCGGAACCATCTATGAAAATCTTTTATGGGGAAATGAATTTGCCACTCAAGAGGAAATAGAAACTGCTTGCAAGGATGCTCAAGCCCATGATTTCATTATGTCTTTTCCCGAAGGGTACAACACATGGTTAGGGCAGGGAGGCGTAAATTTATCAGGTGGGCAGAAACAGCGATTATGTATCGCCCGGGCGATGCTCAAAAAACCAAAAATCCTTATATTGGATGATAGTACCAGCGCCGTTGATTCGGCTACTGAAGCAAAAATTCGCCAGTCTTTCTATACTAATCTTGCTGAAACGACCGTATTCATCATTGCCCAAAGAATCAGTTCCGTCCGAGATGCTGACAAAATAATAGTCCTTGATGATGGCAAATTGGTTGGTTTTGGTTCACATAAAGAGCTGCTCAAAACCAACACTGTCTATCAAGAGATCAATGCTTCACAGCAGGAAGGAGTGTTGATCAAATGAGTGATCGCCGACAGCCAGGTTCTTCAACGCCACAAATGGGATTAGGCAGGGGGCATGGCCCTGGAAGGGGTGGCCATGGTACACGCAGCTTCGAGAAACCTAAAGATACAAAGAAAGCCATCGTCCGGCTTTTACGATATTTAAATCGCTATAAATTTGGTTTACTCCTGGTCATATTTTTGATGCTGATCAATACCGGTTCGATGTTGATCGGTAATTACTTTCTTAAAATATTGATCAATAACTATATCATCCCGGGGGATTTCCGCGGTTTAGCTCATGCCTTGCTTGGACTGGGAAGCATTTACTTAATGGGTGTTGGAGCTATATTCGGGCAAACACGTTTAATGGTCAAGATTGCGCAAACAACCACCAATACGATCAGGCGTGATCTCTTTGATCATCTACAAGAATTGCCGTTGAAATATTTTGATACCCATACCCACGGCGAATTAATGAGTCGTTTTACCAATGATGTCGATAATATCCAAGCCGCCCTTGAGCAAAGTATTGTTCAATTGATATCGAGTATTTTGTCTTTTGTCGGTTCGGTAGTGATGATGATTATCATGAGTCCTTTATTGTTTATCATTACCGCCTTTGTTTTTATTTTTATGGTTTTCATCTCCCAGAAACTTACCAAAAGAAGCAGCAAATATTTTAAAGAACAGCAAATGAATCTGGGTAATGTAAATGGATATATCGAAGAGATGGTTGAAGGGTTGAAAGTGGTTAAGGTCTTCAATTACGAAGATAAAGCTATTGAACAATTCAAAGGAATTAATGAACAATACCGTGTTGCTGCTACGAATGCACACTTTTTCGCGGGATTGGTAATGCCCATATTGAATAATATGAACAATATTTCTTTTGCAGCTACGGCGATGTGTGGTGGGATTCTTACAGTGATGGGGCGGTTCGACATCGGTTCATTAGCTGCATATTTGCAGTATTCCCGTCAGGTCGGTCAACCGGTTGCGATGATGACCAATCAACTGAATAATATCCTGGCAGCCCTGGCAGGAGCTGAGCGGGTCTTCGATGTCATGAACCAGCAGCCGGAGGTCGATAATGGTATAGTCACCCTGATCGGCGTAAATAAGAGGGAGGATGGCAGCATTGATATAAATACGGATGGAAGCCGGCCTAAACATTGGGCTTGGAAATACCCTCAGCCTGATGGTAGGGTAGATTATATCGAGTTAAAAGGGGATGTGCGCTTTGAAAATGTCACATTTGGATATGAACCCGAAAAAATCGTTTTGAAAAATATTTCGCTCTATGCTAAACCAGGCCAAAAGATTGCCTTTGTGGGTTCGACAGGCGCCGGTAAAACCACCATTACCAATCTAATCAACCGATTTTATGATGTAGAACAAGGGCAGATTAAGTACGATGGGATCGATATCAAGTTAATCAAAAAAGAAGACTTACGTCAGTCTTTGGGCATGGTTCTGCAAGATACCCATTTGTTTACCGGCACGGTTATGGAAAATATCCGTTATGGGCGACTGGATGCCACAGATGATGAGTGCATTCAAGCAGCTAAGCAGGTCAGCGCGCACTCTTTTATTAAGCGCTTGCCAAAAGGTTATGAAACTGTAATCACCGGAGATGGGGCAAGTCTTTCCCAAGGACAGCGCCAATTATTGGCAATTACCCGCGCCGCGGTGGCAGATCCACCGGTTATGATTTTAGATGAGGCGACCAGTTCGATCGATACTCGTACCGAGCGGTTAATCGAAAAAGGTATGGACGCTATCATGAAAGATCGGACTGTGTTTGTAATTGCTCATCGTCTTTCGACGGTGCGAAATTCCAATGCGATTATCGTGTTGGAGAATGGAGAGATCATCGAACGCGGCGATCATGAAGATCTGCTCGAACAGCGCGGCAGGTATTACCAGCTCTATACGGGACAGTACGAATTGAGTTGATAATTTACCAGCGGGCGTGATGTTCTTCGGCAAATCCAATCAATTCGCGAACTTGCAGGGTTTGCCCGTCATCTAATGTGGCATGACCCGTGTATTTACCCAACATTTGGTGGACTTCACTATCGATTATGCCTAGTTTGGTGGTTGCCACCCGCTCTTTGAAGGGGGTGAAGGTCAAATCCAAGCGGGCGTTATTAACTTTGAATATCCAAGGCTTCATATAATCTTTGGGGTCATAATTGAATTCTACCTGGTCCAGCTTGTGAATCCGCCCGTCGTAAATGATGCAGTTTTCGGTGGCTTTACTTAAATCGCCAAATCCCTTGCCCAGGTTCAGACCAATCGTGTGACCGTCGGGCAAGAAACCGGAAGCGCTTGCCCAATTCCAAAAACTGCGATATTCCCACACTCCTCGTCCCCAATCCAACGAACCCATACTGTTATTGGGGAGTAATTCTTCATGAATGTCACCATACTGGATATAACCCTGGGCAGGCATGCAGTTTATCTTGCGGTTGTAATAGAAACGATTCGATAGGATAGGGATGACAATGGTCATGGATTCATGATCGGGTGGACAGATGAGGGTAATCTCTGCTTTAATTCCACGCACTTTGTGGAAGTTACGCCAGTCCACCAAGATTTTCCGTTTATCCGGTTGAGCATCGAAGCGTAACATAGTCTGTTTATTCGAGAAGATGGTTTCACCTGTGGTGCTGTTTCGAGGTAATGTAATGCCACGTCCAAAAGGCGTAACCAAGCCTTCTTCATACAATTCTCCCGATGCAAAATCCATGATGTAGACGAAAACATTGCCGGCGTAACCCAGGTCAGCAATAGTGGCAGAAAAGAAGAGCTGCGGGGTAAAAATGGCGTAATAATCCCACCGCTTTATCCGGTAACGCTGCAGGAAGCGTAGGGTGTAGAACCGGGCGTTCTCCAGGTTGCACTCCAATATAGGCTGGCGCGACCAGCCTACTTGCACCAATTGGCCTTGAGGATCGAGAAGAGGACCCGGCTGAGTAAGTTCATTCTGCATTTATGCCTCCTGTTTGCGTAATTAATTTTTTACACGTCAACTCCAAAAATATTGCGCACCAATAATCCAATCAGGAAAGAAAAAGCGGCTACACCCATACTGATGGTGAACATTTCTAAGAATCGCTTGGAGAATGGCAAGTCTTTGGCTACCGAGATGTAAAAATTAAACCCGCAGATAATCAGTACGGCAATCAAGAGTGTGATAATCAAACTAACGAAAATCCAGGAACCTTTTTGAGGCAAAAGAAGATAGGGCAAAAGAAGCAGAAAAACAGTTGCCAAGTAAGCGAGACCCGTATATAACGCTGATCTGTTTGCCTGGGTATTTCCCTCAGCTCGCCCTGAAAGATCTTCTGAAGAAGCCATAGAGAAAGCCGCAGCAATGCCAGTAATCAAACCGGTGACGGCCACTAAGTTTCCATTCTGTAGCGCCAAGGTCAATCCGGCTAAGGTGCCGGTCAACTCGACCAGTGCGTCGTTCAATCCCAACACAATAGAACCTACATAGGATAGAAATTCCTCATGAAGCATGT
>JBDKUB010000480.1:0-2848 GCA_039679915.1 Anaerolineaceae bacterium | reverse complement strand
CTGGATGTTATAGCCTCTGGACCTACTGCGCCAGACCCATCTACATTTGCCGATGCCTGGCATGTGGTGGAAAAGTATGCTCTCTTGGATAAATTACCGCGTTCCATACGAGATACATTACAACGCGGTGCGGCGGGCGAAATAGAAGAAACGCTCAAACCCGGCCATCCGATTTTCGATAAAACATTTCATTTGATTATTGGGGATAACAAGCTAGCAGCTACTGCAGGTTTAGAGAAAGCCCAATCGTTGGGATTGAATACATTACTTCTTACGACATCCTTACAGGGTGAGGCACGTCAGGCTGGCAGATACCTGGCGAACATAATAAAGCAAGTACGGAAAACCAACCAGCCGGTTAAACCGCCAGCATGTATTATAGCCGGAGGTGAAACTACCGTCACCTTGCAAGGGCAAGGGTTAGGCGGCAGGAATCAGGAACTAGCCTTGGGGGCTGTGAATGACCTGGCTGGGCTAAAAGGTGTCATACTGGCTACGCTGGCTACGGATGGTGAAGATGGTCCCACCGATGCCGCCGGTGCCGTTGTGACCGGAGAAACGATGGGGCGCGCTTTATCTTTGGGGATCATTCCTGAGCAATATCTAGATAACAACGACGCTTACCACTTTTTCGATTCGTTGGGTGATTTGCTGCGCCCTGGATCAACAGGGACAAATGTAAACGATTTGGCTTTTTGCTTCGTTTTTTAGCCACTTGAATAATCAAAGGCTGCGAACGCGATGGTTTGTATGTTGGTTGATGATTCGACCATTGACTAAAGTTGATCCGTCATTCGGTAAGGGTGACTTTTCCGGAAAACAAGAACTTTCCTGCTTCAATTCCAGATTGTTGAGCTATGGCAACAGATAGCAACTGAAAAGGCACTATCTCCGCAACAGGTAAACCTAAGCCATCTCCATGAGGCATTTCAACATGGGGAAGATTCGATACGGATCGAGGGCTGACCCAAAAAGCCGACCCGCCCAGGTGTAGAATATCTTCTGCCAGGTGGCGATTCAGCGGAAGGGTCGTGCTAGCTCCAGATAATATCATCACCGATAAATCCGGTTTCACCAGCTCCAATGGGCCATGCCGAAATTCTGCTGCATTTAAAGCGATGGCTGGGAATTTTGCAGCCTCCCCAATAATCAAAGCCCCGGTATGCGTTGCAGCCAGGGATGGGCCTCTGCCCAGAATAACTAGGTTACGAGGGAGACCGATCCATTGCTTCAGGTTTTCAACATGGTCCTGCCAATTTTTCAAATAGGCATTCAAGCTATCGGAGGCTATTAAAAGGTCTTCGATGCCTTTCTGGGTATTTTGCCCCGTTAATTCCAAAGCCGCTACCTGGCTAATAGCTAGAGTATTCAAATAGGTGCGGGTAGATACCGTTAATTCTGCAGGCGTGTTGATGGAAAGGGTAATATGGGCTGCTTTTGCCAATGAACTGGAAAGGTCATTCGTAATCGCAAAGATAAGTTTAGGCTTTGGTAATGAGCTTCGACCGAAAAAGTGCATCAATTCAGCGCTGCGCCCCGATTGAGATACCATCCACAGCAGTGTTTTGGGTGTAATTAATTTGGAAAGGTAATGCACTAATTCCGCTGTATCTACCCAAAATGCGGGTAATCCCGCTTGGGTGAGCAACATCCAGGCTGGGTAAACACCGTACAAAGATGCACCCATACCAGTAATAACAATTCGGTCGATTTCTCCTTGATCGATAAGAAGTTTGATTTGCGTCAATGGTGAAAGGTCTAATGTTCGAAGGCTATTCTCCAACTCTCTGGGTTGGGAAAGAATATCTTCGATATATGGATTGATGTTCATTTTGATTCCTCTAAATTTTGTAAAATTGCATAAGCTGCGCCGTATATTCCTGCGTAATAACCCAGCTCAGCGGTTACGATCTTGATTCGATCGACCGGGTGCATCACATTGATTTTTTGAATCATCACATTGATTTGCGGAAGCAATAATTCTGCCGATTTCATCACGCCGCCGCTAAGCACGATCATTTGAGGGGCAAATAGTGCAATACAATTTACCAGCCCTAAACCCAAGTAGTAAGCCGTTTTATCCATGATCTCAAGTGCATAAGCATCCCCGGCTTTGGCTGCTTCGGCGATCATGTTTGCATCGATTTTCTGAGGGTCGTTTTCGGATAATTTTATGAGTTGTGAATTCGGATGGTCTTTGATACCTGCTTGTGCCCGCCGGGCAATGGCTGGACCGGCAGCCATGGCTTCCCAACAGCCGTGTGCACCACAATAACAAAGCGGACCTGCTCGATCCACGATGTGATGTCCGCCTTCCGGATGGCTGCCATCCACACCGCGGTAAATATAGCCATCGATGATGAGAGCTGTTCCAATACCCGTGCCTACTGTCACGGCATATAAACGATTAATGCCTCGACCCGCGCCTGCCCAATACTCTCCCAAAGCTGCCACATCGGCATCGTTTTCTAAGACAGCCGGCACTCGAAAATATTCGGTCAATGGCTGCAAAATAGGGACGTTTTCCCAACCCGGCAAGGTATATGGATTTTGAATTAACCCTCGAGCTGAATCGACCGGCCCAGTAGAGCCAAGACCTAGCCCAATTAATGATCCTCCGCTTTTATTTAGTGCTTGTTCGGTCATGCTAATAATGCGCTGAATACCGGCTTCTTCGCCTTTATGCGCTTCAATGGGTTGCTGAACAACCGATATCAACTTTCCGTTTGGCTGGAAAACGCCAATCCGAACGAAAGTTCCACCGATATCGATTCCAAGAACGACTTCGTTTGTCATCCTTTTACTGCTCCAGCAGTCAAACCGCTGACGATATAACGTTGGAAGATCA
>JBDKUB010000441.1:0-20627 GCA_039679915.1 Anaerolineaceae bacterium | reverse complement strand
GCAATATCAGATGCTGTCCGATTGATACCGGTGAAAAACAACATAAGGTGACGGTTGAATTCCAGCATCCGCTCCGGCGGAATCGTAATGGGCGTTACAATGACCTCACCCGAAGGGGAAAAAACTATATGATTGAATCCGCCATAGGCAGCGATGTACTGATCCTGCGAACCCACTGTTTCTTTGATCATTTGCTGTTCGATGATCACACTTTCGCTTGCAAGCTGTCGTTTTCCCGGCATATAACCCTTCAAGGCATACAGGGCATGCAACAAACCCACGATGAATGAGGAGCTTGTGCCTAAACCGCCGCGGGCTGGGAGATCAGCATCGTAATGGATTTCCAGCCCACGTTCCGCATTCAAAAAACGCAGGGTTTCCCGCACTCCCGGGTGAAGTATTTCATCGATATTCTGGCAATTCTCGATTTTCGAATAAACAATCTTGTAACGATTCTCGAAGAATGGCGGCAGATAACGACAAGACAAGTAGCAATACTTATTGATAGCAGTGGCTAAAACAGCGCCACCATGTCGCGCTATCCATTCCGGGTAATCTGTACCGCCGCCTAAAAATGATATTCGAAATGGTGTTCGACTGATGATCATGAATTTACCTTTATCTTAAATTGCGGTTTGTGGTTCGTGGTTTGGAACATACTATCTGACCCAGTCTCGAAAAGATGATGTTCGACTAATTCACACAATAGGTGTTCTACAGTCAGGTGGGCTTCCTGGATATATTGGGTATTCACAGCAGGAATTTCTATCGCCACATCCACCAGCAAAGGCAGTTCACCTTCAGCGCCGGTCAATGCAATGGTAAACATGCCTAATTGGCGGGCTTCATTCATAGCTATGATAATATTTGAGGAATTGCCGCTGGTGCTGATACCCAACAATGCATCCCCTGTTTTGCCTAAGGCTTCGACCTGGCGCTTGAAAACTCCCGAAAAATCATAGTCATTCGCATAAGCTGTGATGAACGATGAATCAGTCGTGAGAGCCAATGCCGGTAAAGCCGGCCGTTCTAAATTCTTACTCAGTCGGCTGACAAATTCTGCCGCCATATGCTGACTGTCGGCTGCACTACCGCCATTACCGCAAATCAATAACTTACCTCCCTTACGAAATACATAAGCAATGATTTCGGCGGCGGTAATAATGGAATCGGTGCATGTTTCAGCAACTTTGACCTTGACTGCTGCGCTTTCTTGAAGGTGCGTTTTTACCTTCGCTTTTAGATTTTCATCGACGCACAATATGGCTTTCAGTTGCTCTTCCCGAGTTGACTTTATGGTCATATTACACTCTTTCACCGGCAAAATATGCGTCTGCTTGACTGTAAGATTCGGGGGTGCCGATATCGATAAAATCAGCCTTACTGCACCAGGCATATAAGCCGCTTTTCACCCATGAAGGAAAAGTCTCTTTTTCAATGGAGACCGGCTTAACGGTAGGAATCATGGCTATCTGCGCTTTGGAAATCAGGTATATTCCTGCGCTGACCCAGCCTGCACCAAGGGTTTCAGCCTTCTCTACGAATTTTTTTATTTTCCCAGCTTCATCAAAATCGACTTTGCCGTAACGGCCGGTATCCTTCACATATGTTAGGGCAATCGTCGCACTACTGCCATTTTTTTGATGAAAATTCCAAAATTCTTGTAAATCGATTCTGCAAAAGGAATCGCCGTTCATAACTAAAACCGTCTCGGTTGGAATAAGTGGCAAAGCCAACCGCAGCGAACCGGCTGTCCCTTTCGGCGTCTCTTCCTGGGAATACGATAGATCCAACTGCCGGTACCCATCTCCCAATTCTTCTCTAACCATTTCCCCCAGGTATCCGGTGCATAAAATAACCTTTCTTATCCCCGCATCATTGATCTGATCCAGCAAATAATATATAAAAGGTCGCCCACCAACCACAGCCAACACTTTCGGTCGGTCGGCGATCACCTGGCGCAATCTGGTTCCTAAACCACCTGCCAAAATAACAACTGATAAACTCGAAGATAGTGCTTCAGGATTATACATTTTTCATTAGAGATCGGCCGAACATGCGGTAGCCTTTCAATAATTCGCGAATACCTTCCTCGATCGTATGTTGGGCTTCGAACCCTGCCTGTCGTAAGCGTTCATTGGAGACAATATAATTGCGTTTATCCGGGTCGCTGCCAATTTCAGCAAAATGAATGTAAAAATTGGGAACGAATTCTTTCACTTTCAATGCCAGCTCTTCCTTGGAAAGGTTGGCTGAATCCAATCCGACATTGTAAGGGCGCCCAACCATTCGAGCATGGTTTTGTACACAAAACAAAAAACAATCTGCTACATCCCGGATGTGGACATAATTGCGTTTGAAATCTTTTTCGAATATCACCAGATACCCATCGGTTACCGCAGCATACACAAAATGATTGACGAGCAAATCCAATCGCATTCGCGGAGACATGCCGAATACTGTGGCCAGCCGTAAAGTAATCGTATTGGGCGAATCCAATAATTCTTTTTCTGCCTGTACTTTTGTCTCACCATAAAGCGAAATGGGTTCGAGAGGCGTTTCTTCTGTGCAGAATATATTGCCCGATTTAGTACCGTAACCGCTGTTGGTGGTCGGGTAGACAATGAGTTGATCTGTAGACCGCAATTTAAGGAGCAATCGAATTGCATCCAGGTTAACAGAGCGGGCTAACAAAGGATCGCGCTGACAGGCTGGCGCGCCCACAATCGCTGCCAGAGGTATGATGACGTCCACATCACCCAGGGTTTGTTTCAAAATGTTTTCATTGCGTGCATCGTTATAGATGAAATCGAAATTGGGATTGGAGCAAAATTGGAACAATGAGTGCTGCCCATACATTAAATTATCCAAAACAGTCACCCGAAAACCAGCATCCAAAAAGCACTGGGTCATGACCGAGCCAAGATACCCTGCTCCACCGGTAATAAGAATATGATTCGTCATAACATGGATCACCTTGAACAATAGGTTAGTTTAAGTCTATTTAGGCAGGTTGTTTTTTTCCATAAAGGGTAGCAAAACTTTTCGTAAGGGCAGCGTAAATATTAAATTGAGAATGTGAAAAATTCAGAGAGAGTAACCTGGGGAATTACATCATACCTTTAATGATTTTCTTGTCTTAAGCATCGAAAAATCACCAAAAATTCTTATGAAAATAGCTCCATAATTTCTTTTTCCCGCTTCTCCGCTTTTTCTCTTCCTTTTCTACCCAATTCAATTCTTAGGTTTTCATCGTTTACCAGCTTGGCGATTGCTTCACACCAGCCGCCCTTATCGACCAATAAGCCACCTTCACCCCATTCCTGATAGGCCTGAACTGGCGATGCAAGCCACGGGATGCGTAAAACGCCCGCTTCTAATAAGAGCATATCCGAGATAGCTTGGTTGAACGGATTATCTCTTAGGGGTATCAACAATACATCGAATTGCGATAGAACATAGGGGATGTCTTCAGGACTAGGTGGAGGAAGGAATAACCGGCGTGTTTCTGGAATTCCTTCGAACTTTTCGAAGACCGATAAATCACCGGCGATGACTAGTTGCACATTTGGAGAATTATCAAGGCAGGTTTCGAGCTCCTTCTGAATCGATAAAAGATCTACCGCATCAATAGCCGTTCCCAACCAGCCCAGGTTTATTTGTGAATGGCGTGGTTTTGGTTTTTCCCATAATGGATTTTCACGATCCCACATAGGAGGAATAACCACAACCTTTTTTGCATAAGATTTCAAGCGCCGCGCCAACATGGTGGAGGGTGTGCTAACCCAGGCTGCTTCTTGCAGCATGATATTCAATGCTTGGATACCTTTGGGATTCCCCTGCCCAAACTGCATATACGCCGGATGGTCCTCAGGGAGATTGTGATAATCCTGGTCGATATCCAGAGCGTACGGAATGCCATTTTGAATGCAACGCATCACACCATTGATTAGGTCGGGAGAAATATGGGGTTGAGAAAACACGAAATAGTCATACTGTCTCATATAGTCTTCTTCAGCCGATTCCGCAAATTTGGTTCTATAGCCTAATTGTAAAAGCAGCCTTGCCATCAAAGCCACTCGTCTTCCCCCCGGCAATGCTTTTAATCCAAAAAATGCCACAGATTTTCCTCGATCGAATAAGCGGTCGCGCTCTTTCTCACCAATGCCAACTTTGGGTGTCTCTTTTTTATTTCCCTGCTTGAGTGATTTTAGAGCCGAAAGCTTCGAGGCGTGCTCGGCGCGGGCGATACGGCTGGTGTCGATTCCAACAGCCGGCAAACTGGCAAGCGCCTCTTTGGCCAACCCGAATTCCGGATCGATTTTTAGAGCCTCCTCATATAAATACCGGGCAGATTCATATTCTTCCGCCCCCTGATAGCACTGCCCTAATAAATATAGCGATTCGACATCTTCCGGATAAGCTTTGACCAATGAAGCCAATATTTGCACGCCCTCTTCCATCTTGTTTTGTTTCAAGCAGACGATAGCCAGGTTTTTCCAGGCTTGAACATGTTCAGGATCCAGTTCCACAGCTTGACGATACGCCTGTTCTGATTTTTCAAATTGACCAGCTATCATTTGCGCCACACCTAAATTATTGTAAGCATCGGCGGATTGAGGCAGGAGGTTTATTAATTTTTTATAGTAGCCGATGGCTTCTTCGGTTTGCCCTAACTGTAAAAGACTGGAAGCCAGCCCATTGACAGCCGCTATATTTTGAGGGGCTAGGTTAACGGCTTGCTGAAAATAATCTCTGGAGGACCGCCAATCAGCATGTTTCGCTGCTTGCTTGCCTCGGTCGAGTAAATTTTTTAATTTCGATTCTGCCATAATTCCCTTTCCGACGAATAAAAGTTTGGTGTTATTCGCATTCTTGGCATTCGAGCTCAAATCGAGCATCTCTTTAAAATGGCTCAGACATAATCTAAACGAAAGCCTGATTATTCTGTATAAAGGAACGCGGAATAATCCGTAAACCGTAAATTAATTTTTAGGCATATGTCAATTATTTACCCGTGTTTTACGGACAATCTATCAGAACCGGTTTTACAATGAGCATGTTATGAGCGACCTAACTGTTAATTCCTCGACTACTATGGCAAATGCGCTTAATGCCATTAGCAATATTTCTTCACAAGCCGATTCCAGCGATACCAGTTCGTCATCCGACCTGGTTTCTGAATTCTCGACCATCATGATGATTATGCTCTTGGGAAGCATGAGCTCGCAAAGCTCCTCAGATCTCAGTTCAGATGGCTCAATGGGCATGAACATGAATATGAATCAATTGATGGCGCCCCTCATGCTCAGCCTCCTTGAAAAACTCACTTCCTCCAAAGTAGAAGAAGCGACCGCACAAGATGTTGCTGCGACGAATAGCATAGAAAAGACAACGGATGTTTGCAGACCTTCAGGAATGCCTGCCTCAGGACCTATCACCCAGGGCTGCCATTATGGACATGTCGCAATAGATATCGGCGTACCCATTGGCACTAAAATAAAATCCACGATGAGCGGGGAAGTGGTATATGCCGGTTGGAACAACGAAGGGTACGGCAACTTGGTCATCGTTAAAAACGACAAATATACGACCTACTACGGTCATCTGTCTAAAGTGCCGGTCAATGTCGGCGATCAAGTTGAGGCGGGGGATGTGATTGGAATTTCAGGAAGCACCGGTAATTCCACTGGACCTCATCTTCATTATGAGGTGCGCGTCAATGGACGCGCAGTCGACCCCTCGAAATACACCTCGGTCTAATCGACCACATTCTAATTCATATGTATATTGCCTGTCAGAATATCTGATGGGAATTTTGTTTCCATATTTACAATATGTTTTGGAAATTTTTATGGGTGGTTTACAGTGATACTTCAATCAAAGTGCTAGGATGATGGTTGGCTAAAACTTGTTGTTATAGATATTTTTATTATTAACCCTTTATTGGCTTCACCCAAGATTAGACGGTGGAAAAATGACCTTCAAACTAGATATCACTCAAGAAGAATTGCCGATTTTCCAAGCAGAAGCAGACGAACAATTACAGATTCTTGAAGAGGGGCTGGTTCAACTTGAAAAAACGGAAGGAAGTCCCGAACTGGTGCAAACGCTTTTCCGCGCTGCGCACACGCTTAAAGGTTCATCCGGCATGATTGGACATAAAAGCATGGTCGAATTAACCCATGCCCTCGAAACCGTCCTGGATGGTATTCGTAAAGATACACTCGACCTCACTTCCGAATTAATCGATGTTTGTCTGGATTCGGTGGATGATTTGCGCAGAATGTGCGAAGAAGTGCAAAGAGGCGAGGCAACCGAAATCGATAATCGGATTCTGGTCGAACGATTCGAACATGCTTCGAAAGACGCAAAAAAAGATTCTCCCCAGCCTGAAGAACCACAATCAGCTAAAAAAGCAGCCAAACCTGCACCTGCCAATCTCAAACCTCAAGCCGTTGAAAGCCCCAAAAAATCCACCGCTAAACAAGCTGGCAAACCCAAAGGAAAAGAAACAGCCAAGAAAACCGGAGAAATGACTATTCATGCTCTCATTTCTCCAAATTCGATTGCCTCAGCAGCACGCGCTTTACAGCTCATGCTTACCTTACAAGATGTAGGGAAGGTTAAATCGATGAAGCCTTCCCAGGAGGAAATCGAAAGCGCTGCACCGGTTTCCGAATTCAGCGCCACCATCGTTCCCTCTAAATCCTTAGAAGAAATCAAAAAAGAGCTATCTCTCATCTCTGAATTAGATAAAATTTCCATCGACGGGGAAGAAATAGACTTATTCCTCCCAAAAATCGAGATACAGCCAAAACAATCCGAACCTAATACTTCCACAAGCACCCGCAAACCGGTAGGTGAGATATTGGTCGGAAAAGGAATTATCACCCAAGAGCAATTGGCTCAAGCGCTTGAAATCCAAAAAGATGCCGGACCGGCTGCCACGCTTGGCCAAACCCTGGTTTCGATGGGGCTGGTCACCCAGCAATTGCTCGATGCAGCCATCGAAGAGCAAAAAGAACAACAAAAAGCGCCTGCTGTCGGTGCTGCCCCTGAAGCAGGGTCGAAAGCGCCAGGGTATATTGCAGAAAAAACCGTCCGCACCAGCGTCGAACGTTTGGATAAACTGATGAATTTGGTCGGTGAACTCATTACCGATAGGAACCGCATCTATCAAATTCGCCGAGATTTCGAGGCGCGCTACAAGGGCGACCCACGCGTGGAAGTGTTGTCTGAAACCGTTACCCATATCGGCAGAATTACCGATAGTTTACAAGCCGAAGTCATGGGTATCCGCATGTTACCGATATCCAATGTCTTCAATAAATTTCCCAGATTAGTCCGAGATCTATCCAAAAAAGCAGGAAAAGAAATCGATTTAGTGATGCGCGGCGAAGATACCGAATTGGATAGGTCTGTAATCGAAGAAATCAGCGACCCTCTTCTCCATTTGCTACGCAATTCAGTAGACCATGGAATCGAAACTCCTCAGGAACGTCGGGAATCCGGCAAACCTGAACGCGGCATCATTTTGCTCACCGCCCGGCACGAACAAGGTCGCATCATCATCACAGTCGAAGACAACGGCAGAGGCATTGATATCGAAAGGGTAAAAGCCAAAGCCGTAGAAAAGAACCTCATGTCCAAAGCCGAGGCAGATATCCTTCCAGATCAGGAAGCCATAGATTTAATATTCCTCTCAGGATTTTCAACTGCAAAGACCGTCAGCGATGTATCGGGGCGCGGCGTAGGTATGGATATCGTTCGCAACAATATCGAGCGATTAAATGGCTCGATCATCGTCGAAACCTGGCCGGGGAAGGGCACCCAATTCCAATTGGTTCTGCCATTAACTCTGGCTATCGTCCCTACCCTTCTAGTGCAGGTGGGGAATTCTACCTACGCCATTCCCTTGGTAACGGTGACAGAAACACTACGCATAAATCACCAAGATATCCAAACTGTAAACAGTCGACCGGTCATATTATTACGCGATCACGTATTGCCGGTCATCAAGATGGAAGAAGTTTTTAATATTAACGGACGCACCAATGGTGGCGCAGAAGGACAAAATTCCTATGTAGTGGTGGTACGCTCGGGAAAAACCCAAGTCGGGCTCATTGTCGACAAATTAATTGGCGAGCAGGAAGTTGTCGTTAAATCGCTAAGCACGGTTATCGGAGAAATTCCCGGTATCTCCAGCGCCGCCATATTAGGCGATGGGCAGGTAACCTTGATCATAGATGTACAAAGTTTATTCAAATTGGTGTCCGTCCGTTAACATCATTACCTTGTAGAAAAATTACGAGGAGACATTTTTATGACTAACTCATCCCAACAATTTGACGAAGAACTGCATTCCTTGTTGGTTGTAATGGCAAAGGAAGGAATACTCAATGCCGCAAAAGGAATGTCGGACATGGTTGGTGAACAACTCACCGTGAGCCAGCCATTGGTTAAACGTATACCAATCCGTGAGATTTCCAATTTGCTCGGTGGCCCCGAAGCAGAAGCCGTAGGGATATACCTGCGTGTTGAGGGACAAATCGGCGGACAAATGATGCTGGTAGTACCCTACCCCAAAGCCCTGGAGCTGGTGGATCTCATGATGAGCGTACCTATCGGAACTACTCAAACCTTGGGCTCCATAGAACGTTCAGCACTGCAAGAATTAGGCAACCTAACCGGATCTTTTTTTCTTAACGCCGTAGCTGCTACCACGGGATTGAATTCCCGGCCTTCTCCCCCAGCAGTGCTGGTCGATATGATAGGCGCTATTATCGATATCATCCTAGCAACCTCCGATACCCTGAGCGAAACCGTTTTAATGCTTCAAGCCAAATTCATGCGCGATGGGCGCGAAGCCGATGCAGATTTTTGGATTATTCCCGATCGGAATACGATAGAAAATATGGTCAAAAGAGAATAAGCCCGCATGGAAAAAATCATTACAGTTGGATTAGGCGAATATGCGGTAAGTCAAGACCCAGATGAAATATTGGTTGCTTATGGGTTAGGGTCTTGTGTTGGAATTGGAATGTACGATCAACGGATTAATTTGGCTGGTTTATTACATGCCTTATTACCAATTCATCCGATGGGATCAGCAGACCAACAATCCCGATATGTTGATACAGGAATCAAACTGCTGATGGATGAGATGGCCAGAAAAGGTGCAGATCGTTCCCGATTGATCGTCCGTATGGCAGGCGGCGCTAATATGTTGGTTGCGCCTGGTTTTACCGGTTCTTTTAACATCGGTACCCGAAACATAGAAGCGGCATATTCCACTTTATATTCGTTAAAAATGTCCATCGCCGGAAAAGAGGTTGGCGGTACAACGGGACGAACAGTCAAGTTTTATGTAAAAGATGGCAGAATGACCATTCGTAGTATTGGAAATCAGGAAAGAGAAGTTTGAGCACTCATTATTCATCAAGTAAAGGAGTAATCAAGGATGGCCAAAATTTTGGTTGTTGACGATGCAGAGTTCTTGCGAGTAAGAATTTCGAAAATGCTCAGCGGTGAAGGGCATGATATTCTGGAAGCAGAAAACGGTTTGAAAGCCATTGAAACATATAAGGCTTCCAAACCCGATTTGGTGTTAATGGATATCACCATGCCGGAAATGGATGGGCTTGCTGCACTGAAGGAAATTAAAAGCTTCGATCCAGGCGCACGGGTAGTAATGCTTACCGCTCTTGGACAGGAATCGGTCGTGTTACAAGCCATTAAGTCCGGCGCACGTGATTTTGTCGTAAAACCCTTCGAAAAGGAACGCGTTTTAAGTGCAATATCCAAGCTGCTTGGTTGATATAAAACAGTAATCCAATTTTATTGGTAGATGATTCAAATCGAAAGAAAAGTGCTGCAAATGAAAACAACTCAAGACATGAAGACACCCATTCGGATTTTGATTGTTGACGATTCAGCATATATGCGCTTCACCATCGCTAAACGGTTAGGTGAAATACCCGGATTCCAGGTGGTGGGTTCTGCCCGAGATGGGGTCGAAGCATTGGACTTGATCCCAAAATTCAACCCGGATGTGATTACCCTAGATGTGGAAATGCCTCGATTGGACGGATTATCCACATTAAGAGAGATCATGTCTACCAACCCCCGCCCCACTATTATGGTCAGCAGTTTAACGACCGAAGGTGCCAGGGAAACGGTCCAAGCGCTTACCTTGGGTGCTGTAGATTTTGTGGCAAAACCCAGCTCTAAAGCCAATATCGAGGCAATCATGGATGATTTGGTGGTGAAAATTCAACGGGCAGCTAAGGCAAAGGTATATCCTATTACAGCTAAGTGGCGGAAAGAAATAACAGAAGAAAATAATCCTACCAAAAAAACCCGCTCTTATTCCAAAGCCGATAAAGTAGTTGTCATTGGAGCTTCAACAGGTGGACCACGCGCCTTGAGTACAGTAATCCCCCAAATACCGAGTGACCTTCCCGCTACCTATTTGATCGTTCAGCATATGCCGGTAGGATTTACGCACTCCCTGGCAGAACGACTGAATAATATCTCGAATATCGAGATTCGCGAGGCAGCGCCGGGCGACACGCTTGAAGTAGGACGAGGATTGCTGGCGCCGGGCGGATTTCACATGGTCTTAGACGAAAACAATTGCATCTCCCTCAATCAAAACCCAACTGTCCATGGTGTGCGCCCTGCCATCGATGTCACCATGATCTCGGCAGCTCAAAAATTCGGTGCTTCTACAATCGGAATTGTCCTTACGGGTATGGGAACTGATGGTACAAACGGTTCAGCATTAATCCACGGCTCCGGAGGCTATGTTATTGCTGAAGATGAATCCACTTGTGTGGTTTGGGGAATGCCGCGCAGCGTCCAAGAAGCAGGCGTTGCTGATGCCATTGCCCCTCTTCCGGAAATTGCCAATACCCTGCAAAAGGTGTTCTAATGGAACTCGAAACCTATGTACAAATAAAAACCACAGTAAAAAAACTACTTAACCTCGATCTCAACCATTACAAAGACGAGCAGATGAAAAGGCGTTTGGATTCCTGGTTGGTGCGGAATGGCGCTAAAACCTGGGATGAATATTTCATCCGTATCCGTAAAGACCCCAAAGAATTAACGCGTTTCCGTGATTATCTCACCATCAATGTATCGTCTTTCTTTCGTGATCCGGACCGGTGGCAAAGTTTAAAAGAGACCATCATTCCGCGATTATTCAAGGAAGCTCGTCAAAAGAATCCCCATAATCCCACATTGCACATTTGGAGCGCCGGTTGCTCGATTGGCGCAGAGCCTTATACACTGGCGATGTTATTGGATGATGTATCTGCTTACCATAACCATGAAATTTTAGCGACAGATTTCGATAAAGGCGCTTTACTCAAAGCTCAGAATCGAGGACCTTATACTGCCGATGAAGTTCAAAACCTTTCGGCATCTCAAAAAGTTAATTATCTACAACCAGGTGGTCCTCCTTATTATGTCTCCGAAAAAATAGCCAAAAGGGTGAAGTTCGAAGAACACAACCTGTTAGAAGACCCTTTTCCGCAAAATATGGATTTAATCGTTTGCAGGAATGTGGTTATATATTTTACAGGCGCTACGAAAGATATACTTTATCGAAAATTTCGAGATGCATTGCGAACGGGCGGCATCCTCTTCGTTGGTGCCACTGAAATCGTCCCTCGACCACAAGAAATAGGGTTAAAAGGATGCGGAATTTCCTTTTATGAAAAGGTGTAACGCATGAACAGCACACTGGACAAACTAATCGCACATATTGGTGAATTACCTCCCCTCCCCGTGGTAACCCAAAAGGCTTTGGATGTGATTCGCGACCCCAATTCAAGCATGGGAGATCTGGCAAAAATCCTATCGATGGATGAGGCAATGACCAGTTTGGTACTGCGATGGGTCAATTCTGCCTATTACGGGTTAAAGTACCCAGTGTCTACCGTTCAACAAGCCGTCACTTTCTTAGGCCAGAGAACATTACACAGCCTAGTTTTAGCGGCGTCAGTCGCTTCGTTATTAGACCGCTCAGCGCCTGGATATGCCCTGGAGAGAGGCGAACTTTGGCGGCATTCGATTGGTGTTGCAGCCGGAGCGCGATTGATTGCTGCAAAATTCGGGCAGCGCATTGCTGAAGAAGCTTATCATGCCGGCTTGCTATGTGATATCGGAAAATTAGCATTTGAAGTACTCCTACGCAACGTCGATACAAGTACCGAAGAATGGCAAGGAGATTTCAAAGAAATGGAATACATTCATTTTGGCGTTGATCATGCCACACTGGGTGCAGAAATGGCTCGAAGGTGGCGCTTACCCAATACCCTGGTAGATGCTATCGCCCATCACCACAACCCATCAGAAGCTGATGAAGGATTCTTATTAGCTGCAGCCGTGCATGTTGCCGATGCGGCTGCCATGTCTTTAGGAATTGGAATCGGCAAGGATGGCCTTCAATATATTTTAGATGAGGCAGCTTGTGAAAAGGTTGGTTGGTCGGATAGCATGTTCAACGATTTGTCAGCACGGATTATTCCCTTTGTGGAAGAGGCTGACCAATACATCCGGGCGAGGAGAAAATCATGAACGTTAAAATTCTCAATCCTTTTCTCGAAGCCGCCGCAGAAGTTGTGGCAACCGAGTGCCAAACGAAAGTTACCCGTGGCAATCTAACCCTGCAAAAATCTGCAATGACGGCAGATGAGGTTACCGTTCTCATCAGCCTGATTGGAAAGGTTCAAGGGGTGGCGTTATATGGAATGTCAGTCCAAACCGGTTTGGGATTGGTCTCACGGGTGATGGGACAAACCTTCGCCGAATTCGATAGCTTAGCCCAAAGCGGCGTAGCGGAACTGGGCAATGTGATTTCAGGTCGCGCCACGGTGAAATTATCTCAGGCTGGTTTTACAGCGGATATATCACCACCTACCCTTATCCTTGGTAGTGGATTGACTGTTTCGACTTTGGATTTTCCGCGAATAGTCGTGCCTTTATCGACAGAGGTAGGTGATATCACGGTTCATCTGGCATTGAGAGAATCATCTTCAGAAACCTCAAATTCGGTCTATGTACCACTTTCGATACCTGCGGGTGCCAAATGATCGACTTAGGTATCTTCAATTATTCGTAATCCAATTACGGAGAATAAATCGATGAATGTTAAATTTCTAAATCCCTTTGTCGACGCAGCGTACGAAGTCATATTGGCTGAAACTTCTGTTCAAATGTCGCGCGGCGATCTAACACTTGAAAAAGAACCCTATCTCACTGATGATGTCATAGTCATTATTAGTCTGGTGGGCAGGGTGGTTGGCAATGTCATTTTCAGTATGAGCAAAGAAACGGCATTAGCACTGGCTTCAAAGATCATGGGCGAACCTTTTGGCGAGTTCAATATGTTAGCCCAAAGTGGTGTCGCAGAATTAGGCAATGTCATTACCGGCAAAGCCAGCGTAAAACTCACCGAAGCCGGTTATGAATCGGTGATATCACCCCCCACCATGCTGCAGGGCAAAGGAGCAACCATTTCCACTCTGGATATTGCCAGATTGGTCGTACCTTTCAATAGTGAAATTGGCTCCATCACTATCCATTTAGCACTTCGCGAAGGCGCTCAAAAGCCGTTCAGCGCCGCCCTAACGCCGGTGGCACAATCAATGCCATGATTATGGATAAGCCAATTTTTTCGAATCAATATAATAATCAAAGTTATGGAAATATTTATATCAATCAACGATTTATCGTTAGTACCTATTTCGAAAGGAGAATCGAAGACAATCTTTTATTATTATAACAATCGCATAATATTTATTAGGTAAAAATCTTATCTGTGTCAAATAACGGAGGCTTTAAATGAAATTATTAAATAACCTGAAAACAATGGTTAAACTCGTGGGCAGCTTTGGGTTAATTACCCTGATCTTAGTTGGTGTTGCCCTATACAGTTATTTCACCGTCAATTCAATGAATAAAACAATCATCGAAATGCATGAACAAATGCTTTTGCCTATCAGTCACATCGATCAAGCACAAGCCTATTTATTCAAAATTCGCGGTGATGTGTATAAATATATAATGTATACCGATAACCGCGATAAAAATGAGCAAGTTATCCATGACGATATCAATTACATCGAGCAGGAAATAGGTAGTTATATCGCCAGTGGTTTGTCGCAAGAAGAAGAGGCAGAATACACAACTTTTAAAACAACCTGGGATACCTACAAAGCTGTTGTGCTAGACTTAATCGTAAAAGTAAAAGCCGGCGAAATGGATGCTGTTATGGCCAGCATCGATGATGGGGGGGAAACGGCTATTGCTCGCGCTGCCGTAGCCGAATCCATGCAGCGCCTCGTTGATACGAAAATTGGTAATGCTGAAACCGAGATTAAAGCTGCCCAAGCAGCGGCTACCCGCTCAAGTGAAATCTTGATCATTGTATCCATTGTAGCTGCAGTGCTTGCCATTGCCATGACTTTATTGATTACTAAGAGTATCAATGAACCCTTGCATGTTGTAAACACTGTAACGGATTGTTTTCAAGTGGGTCAAATCCATACTGATATCACTGATAGCGACAGGCAAGCTTTAATAGAACGCTCTGACGAATTTGGCTCGGTTGGGAAAGGCTTGATCCAAACCAGAAAATACTTGGAAGGGATGGTTGAAATTGCTAACGGTTTGGCTGCTGGGGATTTAACGGTATCCGTTAATCCAATTTCAGAAAAGGATGAACTCGGTGTAGCCTTTTTCAATATGTTGAATAACTTACGTGATGTTATTACGCAGGTCTCGGATAGTGCCAATACCGTTGGTGCTGCTTCTGCTCAACTGGCTGAAGCAGCTAACCAAGCTGGATTGGCAACCAACCAAATCGCTACTACCGTGCAACAGGTGGCAAAGGGCACTACCCAGCAATCTGAATCCGTTACCCGCACCGCTGCCTCCGTCGAAGAGATGGGGCGCGCCATCGATGGTGTTGCCAAAGGTGCTCAGGAACAATCCGCAGCTATCTCTAAGGCATCCAACATCACCTCGGAGATTTCAACCGATATTCAGCATGTCTCGGGAAATGTAGCAACGGTAACCAAAGATTCAGCTTCTACGACCGATGCAGCTATGCGCGGTTCGAAAATGGTCGAAGATACCATTCAGGGTATGCAATCGATCAAAACCAAAGTCGATTTCTCTTCCAAGATGGTCCAAGAGATGGGGAATCGCTCTGAACAAATCGGCGTCATCGTCGAAACCATCGAAGATATCGCATCTCAAACTAACCTGCTGGCGCTCAACGCAGCTATCGAAGCTGCCCGGGCTGGCGAACATGGCAAAGGTTTTGCTGTGGTAGCTGATGAAGTTCGCAAGCTGGCTGAACGCTCCTCCTCTGCCACCAAAGAAATAGGCGACCTCATCAAGGGTATCCAGACAACGGTATCCGAAGCGGTCACAGCTATGGAAGAAAGCGCTCTCGAAGTGGAATCTGGCGTATCTCGAGCCGATCAATCGGGGCAAGCCCTCAACGATATTCTCACAGCAGCCCAAGCTGTTTTCTCTCAAGCTGAAGAAGCTGCCAAAGCCGCAGCCAAGATGTCCAGTGCTTCTGACGAGCTGGTGGCTGCTATGGATTCCGTCTCTGCTGTGGTCGAAGAAAACACGGCTGCTACCGAAGAAATGGCTGCCGGATCGAATGAGGTAACTCAAGCTATCGAGACCATTGCTTACGTCTCTGAAGAAAACTCAGCAGCCATCGAAGAGGTATCCGCGTCAGCAGAAGAAATGTCTGCCCAAGTGGAAGAGGTCACCGCCTCTGCCCAATCACTGGCTGAAATGGCGAAAACATTGCAGCAGGTCGTTGCTCGTTTCAAACTCAACGAAAACGCGCAATTGCAAAAGCAAACCCCTTCTTCACAAAAGGAGACGGCATATTTTGGGCAAGACCGCCGGGCACCCTATTTAGTCACCGAAGGCGCTAACGGGCATAAAGTTAAAGAAACTGCCTGATCTTTTCTCATTCCGTTTCCCCATTCCAAGAGAAACGGTAAAAGGAGTATGACATCCATGGAACATCAACTCGTTGTTTTCGAACTCGCCAAGGAACATTATGGCGTCGATATCGCCATGGTCGAAGGCATCATCAAGATGCAACAAATCACCGCCGTGCCTCACGCCCCTTCTTTTGTCGAAGGTGTCACCAACCTGCGCGGCGCTGTTCTACCGGTGATCGACCTGCGAAAAAGATTCAATCTTCCTCCCGAAGAAACCACTAAAAACAGCCGCATTATCCACATTGCCATCGATAATATCAAGGTTGGGATGATCGTCGATGCTGTGTCGGAGGTTCTGCGTGTTCCCGAGGAAGCGATCGAGCCAACGCCGCCCATTGTCTCCACAGTTGACTCGGCTTTTATCACCGGTATTGCCAAGGTCGATAACCGGCTGATTATTCTGCTTGATTTGGGAAAAGTTCTTTCGCTGAGCGATCAGGAAAAATTGTCGACTCTATCGGCTGTCCCTGCTTGAGCAGGGTTTTAGAAGATAGGATTAATTCAGGTCGGCAATAGGGGTTCAAGGAACGGGCAAACTCCTTGAACCCCTCCCCTGGTAGTCTAAGTTCCCCAATCGCGAAGATATAAAAAATCATATCCAATCGTACGGTTGGATAATTTAGCTATTGGCGGCATCACCCGTTTATAATGACTCCGCTGAATGCGCTTCACCACATTGTCCACGAAATCCTTCGAGAAACCCGCTTCGATGCAATCCTGAGGGCTGTAGCGTTGATCCACCATTAGGTATAATAATTGATCGACATCGTGGTAGCTAAAACCTAATTCACCTTCATCGGTTTGCCCTACCCATAAATCAGCCGAGGGAGGTTTCTGGATGATTTCCGATGAAATATCCATCGCGCTCGCAAGCTGTCTGATTTGGGTCTTATACAAATCTCCCAAAGGATTCAAGGCGCATGCTGAATCACCATATTGGGTCGAATATCCCAGTAGAATCTCTGTTTTATTGCTCGTTCCAACAACCAGCCCATGAAATTCCTCAGATTGATCGTAAAGCACAATCATCCGGGCGCGCGCCATCATATTTCCTTGTCGGATCTGGCTGGCTGACGGGTACCGATCCATCAATGGCTGCACTATCTCGGTAATAGGGATAGTCAACGATTTAATTCCCAACTTGTCGATGACTATCTGGGCATGAGAAAGCGAATCGGGATTGGAGGTTTTATATGGCATACGAACTGCCAGCACGTTTTCTGTGCCCAATGCTTCAGTTGCCAGGGTGCAAGCCAATACGGAATCTAACCCACCCGAAAGACCTATCACTGCTCTGGAAAATCCCGCCCGAGTGATCTCGCTCCGAATAAATCCGGTGAGTATGGTGCGGGCAAGCTCAGTATTAATCGAGAGATCGACGGATAAAGCGTTCATGGGTTATTTACCTGTTTTGATTTTCTAATATTCTATTCAATTCTTTTTGGATTAAACCGGTTCGTTCATCCCGAAGCAAAGGTAAACGAGCCCGCGTGCGATGCAATTGATTTAAATCGATTTCGACCTGCGCATAATATTCGCGGTGTTGAGGCGCGCGGATAACCAGTTCCCCATTAGGATCGAATACAGTCGAACCACCCCAAAAATTCAAACCATCCTCATAACCGGTGCGATTGGCGTGGATGACAAACGAAGTGAACATGCAGGCATATGCCTGATTGACCATTTCCACCCATCGAGCGCTTTCCAATTCGGGTGCCCGGTTCAATCCCCTTCCGGGGGAAGCGGAAGTGAAAATGAAAAAATCCGCGCCGTCCAACCATAACAAATAGGGCGGCGAAGCGTGCCAAAAATCCTCGCAGATTAATATACCCATCCTGCCAAAGCGGGTATCGAAGGCTGAAACCTTATCTCCCCATGCAAAAAACCTGCCTTCATCGAACAAGCCATAGGTTGGTAAATATAATTTATGGTGAACATAGACCACTTCACCCTGCGAAAGGTAAGCTGAGGAAATAAAAAACCGATGACGGTCATCTTCATCGACAAATCCAACAACGAGATCAATGTCTCGACTCTCCTCGAGCAGCACTTTGAATACCGCATCAGTTCTTTGAGGTTTAAGTGCCACCGTAGGTGTAATATCCTGCAATACATAACCGGTCAAGGATAGCTCAGGAAAGACCAATAAATCAACTCCTTGCTGACGGGCATTTTTAATATATACCAGGTGCTTTTCCAGGTTCGCTTCCACATTACCCAAAACCGTATCGATTTGCGCCAATGCTAATGAAAGTTTCATAGGCAGGCTACCTCAGCATGTATTTTGATTCTGCATGATTTTGTTCATAAACACGCTTTTTTTTGATCACTATCACACCCCATAATATTACACCCATAATCGAAAAACCTGCAGATATGCAGGTATCCAACCTTAATCCCAGACAGGTCGGTGCCGGATCCTGGCGTAAGAAAGATAACAGTAAACAACTCACCCAAAGCATCGATGAGAAAAAAGCTGTGGAAAAACCGGGCTCATCTAGCCATGGTTTCCAGACAGGATAACCTTTAAGCGCATCCAGCAAAATCATGAAAAATAAAGTCGATATAGCTCCAATCAACTGAATCGGAAATCGATTCGCAATTATTCCCCATTCATCAACAGCCGGAATAGCCCACCATTGAGTAGATAATCCGCCATAGGCTATCCCCTCGAACCAGCAACCCAGCCAAATTCCCACCGCCAGACATCCTGCCAGAGGCAGCAAAAAATCACATAATACGAGTAGCGGTTGATGAATTAATCGGCTGATGATGAGGGCAGCTACCAACCAGCCAATGATCATTCCAACCCATGAATACCCACCCGCATAAAATTGAATGATTTCTAAAAGGTGATTTTGAAAATAATCCCACCGAAATATTACAAATCCTGCCCGGCTGCCTAAGAATGCACCTGCTAATATGCCTACCGCGGCATCCAGATGAAGTTTAGCCTGCCTAGCAGGCGCATTTTCGTATACCCAAACCAACCCGGTAAGCGTACTTATGCCCAATAAAAGCGAAAAAACCGAGAATTGAAATCCTTCAAGCAAAGCTATCGCTCCTGAGAAATAATCATACCACGCCCTAATAATCTCACTGCCCATCAAAACCCATAATATAGTCGAGAGTTTTGATTTCCCGATCATCTTTTGCTCAGAATAATTTTATTATCTTTTGGTGTGTGGACAAGGGCTATCCTAAAAGAAGATTGTCGCCCCGAGCGAAGCATGAGGTCTTTCCATAAATTTATTTATATGCCTCGCTTCTCCTTTACAGCGCCCAGGACAAGGCTCGACATAACATTTATAACTGTCTGGACAACCTACTACGGTTTCACCAGTGGACTGTCAAAGCTCATTCTATTATTTAGACTAGTGATTATTACTTCATCCCTGGCTACCTTCTTTTACTTTGAGGAGATTATTTTGAGGAATAATGTTGACTTTTATTTTTCATACCCCCCTGTCCTGTGGACGTCGAAAAAAATCTTTACGCAACCGATATGTCCGACACCTAAAGCGATGCACCAGGCATTGGAATTGCCCCATAACCAACATCCCGCTGAGACAAAAAATATTGAATAAAAAAGTAAGTTCAGGTAAGTTTATTCAGTATTCCTTTTCAAGAAATAGCGTTAATGACCTACTGGCAATAGTTGGTTGTGTCTTTGCCTGATATCAGACAAGATGTATAATAACTATGAATGGTCGTTGATTTCTATCGAAACGAGAGATTACCATCATGGATTTTTTCCTATCGCCTGATATCGCTTATTTGATTTTAGTTCTTGGGATTGTCCTTTCGACCCTGGCTATATTTTCACCCGGAACTGGAATATTCGAAGTGGGTGCATTATTTTCCTTGGTTTTGGCAGGCTATGCCATATACAACCTTTCATTCAACTGGTGGGCTGCAGGAATACTGATATTGGGTATCTTCCCTTTTATAATAGCAACACGGCGTTCCCGGCGCATGATCTATTTGGTAATATCGATCATCGCTTTTGTTGTTGGCTCGGTATTCCTGTTTCCCGGTGATCGATGGTGGAAGCCGGCCGTTAATCCGCTGTTGGCTGTGGTGGTCTCACTGACTGTTGGCAGCTATTTTTGGATTGCCGTGAAGAAAACGATAGAAGCCGAAAGTAAACGACCAGCACACGATTTGGAAAAACTCATCGGTAAAATCGGTGAAGCTAAAACCGACATTCACATGGAAGGAACGGTTCAGGTGGATAGCGAACTCTGGAGTGCATACAGTAAGCAATTAATCCCCAAAGGAAGTATGGTGCGAGTTAAAAACCGCAATGGTTTCCTGCTAGAAGTGGAAAATCTATCGGATACACCCCAATAATAGCTCTTCGAGTGCCTATCTATAAACAAAATTAAAGGTAAGGATAAAAGGAATACATGAAAGACCACGGCTTGGAAAGTGACAAGCTAAAATACATGATTTATCAAGCATTTTCAATCACAGATTAAGGAGGATGTTATGTTTTTGCCATTATTTTTACAAGTAGATACCGGCGGAGTATCGAATGTTTTGACCTGTCTAGTGGGTGCGGTTCTCGTTCTCGCTGTA
>JBDKUB010000474.1:0-3147 GCA_039679915.1 Anaerolineaceae bacterium | reverse complement strand
AATCGACGAGGTGGTCACATCAGTTCCGGTTAATATGCCAACTCAAATGGGGGAGTATTCGGATGGTTTTTCAGCAGAAAAACTGCACAAAACTGCACAATTTTAAAGCAAAAAACCCGCCCGAAGGCAGGTTTACCCTCATATATGGGGGTATATAGGTAAAAAACCCTATATCCAGGCACCCCCGGAGCGATTTGAACGCTCTACGTCTAATCCGCAGGAATAGAACATATATGCCATTCCTTATATATGATGCTATCTTGTATATATAATTCAAAATTTGGGGGTTGAAATTTCTATGATGTCCATATTATTTATATAATGATAAACCAACTACACCATATCTGCACAATTTGTGTGAGGAAGGTTGAAAGATTGATAAACGAAATTCTAAGATGCACACTTTAATACGCGAGTTTCTGCTTTTTTCAGGATCTTTTCGATTTTTTCTATGATTTCTGAAGAGAGAGGGGCTGGTTGATGCGTTTCCAAAATGTGCTGTAATTTACTCCATACCATTTCTTCTGTTTGTAATCTACCTTTCTGTTCCCAGATATTATATGTATTGCGATCAAATAGTGAAGGTATCCAGACCTCAGAGCGGCTGAGAGAAACCGATTCTTTTTGTTTGATAAATGATCCGCCGGGTCCTACTTTTTTTATTAAATCGAACAAGATGGTTTTGGAATCCACCTGCACACCGCGCATGAAGCGAGCTAACATACCGATCAGCTCATCGGTCAAGACGAGGTAGCCCAGAGACCCAATGTCGGCACAATCCAGGAAACCAATATCATGAACAAGCGATGCACCACTGAGTGCCGAGATGAGAATCTCCATCGTTGCTTCTGAACCCGCCTGTGCATCCAAGGCTTTACTTTCGGAAGCACCTGCCGTACCCATAAAAGGTAAGCCAAGGTAACGGGCTAAATCGGCAGCAGCAGCGCTAAAGAGACTGGTTTCGGGTGCGCCATAAGATGGACGGGCAGTGCGCAGGTCCATCATGGAAGGCAAACCGCCAATTGCCATTGGAACCCCGGGCTGTTTTAATTGAACCACCGTCAGCGCAGCTAAGGCGCTTGCTAGATAAAGCACTAATGCCGAGGCGCCGGTGAAAGGTGATTCCAAGCCAACTGTAGGTCCTCCCAGGCAGATGGATGGAATGCAATGCTCCGCAGAAAAAATCAGGTTTGCCAAAGGTTCATCAGCCAGGCGCAATGGTGATTCGTAAGTGGTGAAGAAAGCAAAATTCGGCTTTTCCCTGAATGCTTCTTCACTGCCAGCAACTGTGACAGCCATTCGATAGATATCCTGCAAGGTTTCAGGCGTACCAGCCCAAGCTATGATAGGTTTAGTTGTGTTTATCAGCTCTTCGGCAAATTCATAAACGGGTGCTAAAACGGGGTTAACATCGCTGAAGAAACTCAAACCCATGATGTAATCAATGTTTGGCAAAGCATCGCATACTTTGGCAGTCAAGCCAGCGTCACCACGCTTGGCAAGCCGACGTTCTTTGGTATACGGATCAATAAAATGAGTGCAAGTTGGACCGGGACCAAAATGCACCCGGTCCATAGCCACACGCATTTCGTGGTTTCCATCTCTACCCCAAACAGAAAATGCCGGTGGCGTAGATTCAATCGCACGACGTACTAACCATTCAGGGATATAAACGATCATATCGTCTACTTTTGCGCCACGGTTGGCTAGCAATGTACGGGCTTCTGCATTATGGATTTGCACACCCACTTGTTGTAAACAATCTAAGGTCGCTTTGAATAATTGCTCACTTTGAGAATCAGAAAGCACACGAAAACGAGGGGAGGGATTTACAAATGTATCAGATTGAATCATCTCAAATCTCTTATTTTTTTGTATTAAACATACCCATAGTAATCACGATGAACAACCACCGAAAAAGCATAATCCAACAAAGTTCCCCAGCTAAAAACTGGGATATCGATAACGCGTTGCAGGGCACGTGCAAATGGTGGAAATCCGGTGCATTCTAACACCAGAGCCCCCATTTTAGGGTATTTATGTACGAATTCAGTTGCTACGGTCAGGAATTCTTTTTCAGCTTTTTCATAATCCGCAGCAGGGGGTTCTGAACGTAATCCCGGAGTCCAAAGATGGTCGAATTCTTCACAACGTAAATCCTCCATCGCACCGCCAACAACATAGTTTGATCCGATCTTTATCCCTACCGACTCAAGATGGTGGTCGGTCAAATATTTCGTATTTGCCATTAATATTCCCACAACCTTGTTCGAACCGACGACTTGTTGAGCCAGCGGCACTTGTAACAGGCTGGACATAAATACCGGAATTCCTACACTTGCAGCAACTTCTCTTTGAAAATAAGCAAAGTAACCACATTCACCAACAATTGCCCGGCAGCCTATTTTTTCTAACCTTTGCGCGGACTGGATGATAGCCGGTAGACACATGATCTTGTGGTCATCGATGACCAATTTTTGTATATCGATTCCCGTGGCAATATCATATTGGATAGCGAATGGATAAGCGCTAGCATTACGCACATCGCCAGGGAATGCAGGATAGATATCATCCAAAAGAATTACGCCTAATCCCAAACCATACGCCCGTTGATCTTTTCGGGCAACGATTCGTTTGATATTTAAATCCCTTTGATCATTCATGTTAAAACTTGGTCTCCATTCAATATATTAATGAGGGTTTTTGTGTCAAGGTTTCCACCTGATACAATACATACGATTTTTTGGGCTTTGACCGAGCAATTCAATGCAGCCGCAAGTGCTACAGCACCTGCCCCTTCGGTGATTATATGATGAGAATTCGCCAACAAGCGGATTGCTGAAACAACCTGTTCAAGTTCAACGACGAGTGAGTTGTCTAATAATCGACTCGCCAATGGCCACATCTCAGGAAAAATAAAAGGAGCACCGATACCGGATATAAAGCTGGGTGTGAATGGAACTTCCAAAGGTGCGCCGGCTACTAAAGAAGCTGCCAATGGGGCTGCAGTAGCTACCTCAGCAGCGTAGATTTTCACTTGGGGGGAACTAGCTTTGATTGCTGAGGCAATTCCACAACTTAAACCGCCTCCGCCATATGGAACAATAACAGCGTCCACCTCAGGCAGATCTTCCAGAATCTCTAATC
>JBDKUB010000389.1:0-4175 GCA_039679915.1 Anaerolineaceae bacterium | reverse complement strand
GATGACTACGTTATAACTCTTTTTTTGTTTGCTAATCACCTTATCCCAAAACCAATGATCGCCTGCCTCGACCAGCGGTGCGTAGAGCTTGTTCTCCTCGAAATGCTTCGTTTCGTAATATCCCCCTTCGATTATCGGAAGCTTATTCTCGAATTCAACGATATTACCAGTAGGTTCTCCGTATTCAGAGGTATATATTTCACCCCAGGCTAATTTTCGAGCGAGGCTACTTCCGTAAGTAAGCCAATAAACGTTCTCACTCGAATAGACACTTTCACTGGCTGTGGCGTAGAATAAGAGAACCGCACTATCGCCTTGACCCTCTATCCAAAATGGCTGCTCGACGCCGCGTAAATATAATTTTAGATCCTCAGGATTTTTCAACCAGCTTGCTAAACCCAGCTTTTTTAGAGCATCAGATGTGATCTTATACATTCCCGGTCGTTCGATATTGATTTTTACTGCGGTTTGGGCTGCTTCTACCGCCGTGATTGCGGGGGCTTCCTTAACATTTCCTATCCGTTCATTCAACAAGATGATTGCGAATGTGAGAATAATCAAGCCAAGTGCGCCCTGAAGCATCCTCACCTGGGGTATTTTTTTTCGATTCTCCATTATTTATTTTTCCAGATGCTTGAAGGATAAATAGAACCATACCCCCAGCATAATCCAAATCACGGCAATCACCAGTATGATTCCTATACGCTGTGGAGTGAGCCAGGAGTTGGAATTGGTCTCGCGCATATCCTCCCTGGATTCGGTCATCGTTTCTGTCGGTCCTTTTTTCGCTGCGGTAGGAAACAATATCGTAATCGACGGAAGTGGAATCAAAGTCGCTGTAGCCGTCGGAAGAATGGTAGCCTGGCTTGCTTCATTGGTTTGGGCTGCCTCAGTGGCTGCTAGATCACTCGTTGGGGTATTGTTGACCGGCGGCGGCTGCGTAGCGGTGGCAGCCAGGAAAATATATGTTTTGGTTGCAGTATAGTAGGGGGTATTGGTTTTTTCGGATGCCGATTTCGTCTTGGTGGGTTTTTTGGTCAGTGTGATCGTTGGTGTAGGTGTGGCTGTCGACTGCGCAATTTGAGTTCGAGTCGGTGTCGGTGTCTGACCGATGAAAACAGATTCAGGTTCACTATATTCATTAACATTATTCACATCGATCATCTTAAGTCGATACCAATAAGTTTTACCTTCGATAACATTTTCATCATAAAATCGAACCAAATCACCCTCATTATTGTAATATTCTGCATGATACTCACCCCCTTCACCATAAGAAGGGTAAAAATCTTGCCCTTCCTCGTATTCGAGAGATTCATAATCCTGCACATTGGTATAAACGCCCCCTTCTTTCAGCTTACAGATTGCAAAACCGGAACTGTCGATTTCGCTGGCTGTTTTCCATTCGAAATAAACCTTGCCATCACTATATGTTGGTCTGAAATAAATCAGGGTCACCGCAGCTTTGACAACCGATAAATTTTCCATTAATACTAGAACGAAGACAATAAGGGCGGAAAACAATCCTAATTTTCTGGATATAAAAGGCGTCTTACGCAAATTCATTCTCATTTTTAGCAGGATGAGGTCAACTGAACCATCGCCTTAGAGATTAACTCATCGATAAAGCTCAGCGTATCTTTTTCAGCTATATCAGCGCTTACCTGGTATTCCTGAGTAATAACATCGACGATTTCCTTTATGCTCCGCTTTCCATCGATCAATGACCAGATCCGTGCGCCCACTTCATTGAGCACTTTAACCTGCCCTTTTTCCGGTAGCACGATCACTGCTTCGGTTTTCGCAGGTTCTTTATTCTCCAAAACTCTACCCATCACTCCCGCAACGGGAATTGGAATATCCTCTAATGAAATCATCGGTAATTATCCTTAATCCATACCCAAGTATTTGTAACCTATTGAGCCAACAAAACCATTCGACTTATGGCCTGTCAAGTAGCTTCTATAATTCCTATGAACGCTTTCATTTTCTACCCCCACCCCATCATCTGGGGCTGTCCTAAAAAAAGGCTGTCACCTCGAGCGAAGCGAGAGGTCTTTTCATATGTGTACTAAGATGTCTCGCTTCCCTCGACATGACATATATGACTTTTTGGACAGCCCCGAAGTGAGGGTGAGGTCATATAATTCAAGAAAATACAAAAAAATGAATCATGCTTGCCAGAGTACTACCGTGAAATCAACCGCATTATAGCCCGGAACGGCGAGAAAATAATCCGCCCGACGGAAATGTGAAGGTGCTTTTTACTATTATTACTTTTGGGTTTTATGATGGCAGCGCCCAAACCATAGAGATGATACTCCATATTTCCCAGCAAACCCAAATAATGATTCCTTTTTATCCAATAATCGCTTTCTAAAGCAATCCGCTTTCTTTCTCTCTCGATGGCGGTCACTTTTCCAAAAATCTGTTCGGCTCCCACTGCCGGGTCAGGGATATGGCTGTTATCTCCTTTGCAATAATATGCATCGTCTTTTATTCTTATCAGGCGGTGCGTGACGACATCGTTCTCCCGCAAAACAACCACCACGTCGCCCAACACCAGGGAATTCACAGGCATTTGCTTCACATAGATTTCATCCCCCATTTTCAAGAACGGATCCATGCTGCTGCCGGTCACTTTGAATTTAAATTCACTTTCCGAAGGCTGCCTAGAGGCGGATTGCAAAACGTGAAGGATATTTCGATTTTCCATTTATCGAACAACGGTGGGTAAAAATACGAACCGATTGATTTGAATTTGCAGGGCTGGATCACCCATGACCAGATAAGTATGAATTTGATCTGAATTTGGTGACATACTTGCCAGCTTAATCTTGGCTGCCAGAGCAGCCACTCCTAATTCATGGACACCATTATTAATTAAACCATCATAAAAACCTCTAAGCAACGCTTCATGTCCAACGATATTGCCTAATCCAGAAGGAGAGAAAGTACCCACCATTCCTTTTTGCTCGGCGCGGACGAATGCTTCAGCGAGGCTGGTCTCATAGCCATAATCATTCGATGTGGTCCCTGGATGATACCAATAACCATCCTTGCAGGTCAGCGAGAATAGAATCGGCAGTTTATCACCATTGTTTAACGAATCGACATCCTCTTTAGTAAACAAAACTTCACTAGCCCAAAAAGTATTCCAGCCATGACCGATATAATTTACCACTAATTCGCCCTGTTCATTAAGTGTGTTAATGAAATCACGGGTCGCTTCGATACACTTATGGTCCCCCGATTGGCTGCAAAGACCTTGAACATCGACATAATCATCCAGATATAATCGGTTGGGGGTATAGCCCGAGGATAAATAATTATCGATGATATAATCACCGGTTTTAGGGAAACTGCCGGCTGGATCCGGTGTGTCATCCGCTACAAATAAAAAATGATTCTGCCATTCTTGGATGGGGCTCGCTTCATAAACCATGACTTTCTGGATGTAATTATCCAACTCGGTGGTATTGGTTACAGGCAACCTGCCGATAGATAAGTCCGGCAACGCATCCGTGCCGACAATGGTTGCCAGGTCGTTGGTGGCATCCACTTCACCTTGCTCGGGATCCACCCATGCCAGAAAAGGCGGCATATAAATCGGTTGTGTTCCATATTCACCCGAGTAATTCTTGAAATTCCAATGCCCATCCCCTACCAATATCACATAGCTGGGAGATGGTTTTTGCCAGTGCGCAAAGGTATAACGCAGGAAATTCTTGATTGCGATGGGATTATAGATGCCAAAGTTGAATTCATCGACCAGGTCATTAAAATCGATGACTTGAGTGCTGAGCCCTTGTGCAGTGCGATAATTCGCCAGAGACTGCACTCCTGCAAGAAAAGCATTATGGGTGATTAACAAATAATCCGCCTGGTTATCGGAATCATAGAGATCAGGGGTTGGGGGTGTGGAATAAGACAGACTCTTGGGGATTTGGATTGCTGCATCACCCGCCACAATATATTGTGCTTCGCCGCTGTGTGCTTGCCCCTCAAAAGAAACAACGCCTGAAGAGATACTTGGGTTGAGAATGTGGGTCGGCGTCAACGGCTGCGTGATATCCAACACCGTTGCCTCACTACTCGAAAAATTGTTGATTTCGTACTGCCAGTTTGATCCGCCCTCATCCCTGGAAAACTGCAGGAGATCGTTTACAGCTCGA
>JBDKUB010000091.1:0-12898 GCA_039679915.1 Anaerolineaceae bacterium | reverse complement strand
ACATGGGTTCAAACATTCGATACTGATGATGAATGTTTGCTCTCGCCTTGAGGTGTAATAGGGATCGATATGGCCCGTAGCAAAGACATGATCGAGCAATTTAATGGCATGTACATCGCAGGTATGCACACCAAACACAACTGTTTGCTGTTCAAGCGAGGGTGCCTGAACCTTGCCGTTTCCGCCTTTATCAAATTCAAAAAGGGTATCTTTGATAGGAAGGAAAAATTTCTTCGGAGGAAGAATTGTGGTCGTATAATCCAGTTTAAGGTCATTGGGGTCTTCTATGACCTTGAATGCATAGGTACCATTTTCTTCCACCGGTCCACCTATTCTGAATTTAGATGAAAGACGTCGAACGAAATCTGGCAAGTCCTTTTTTTTGATAATATTAAGACTCACTGACGGCTCCTTTCCAAGAGATTAATTGAAATCATCACAACTTTAAATTGTGAACCTGAACTTCGTTTATCGTACCAAAATAATTTTATTGTGAAAGACCTGAATATATATCCTATCGTAAACTTGAAATCATTACGCTCAAATTAGAATCAGCCACTAACTCAAGCTTTTTTACGAAGATAGACAAACCAGTATACCAGACCAACCATGAATGCTCCACCAATGATATTGCCAATGGTGACGGGGAGCAAATTTACAACAAAAAAGTTACCCCAGGTCAGATGCGGAAAATCTGCTAGGGTTTTTCCTATGGTTTCAAAAAAGTTCGGTTCACCCCAATATTTTATAAATAAAGCAATTGGGATGAAATACATATTAGCGATGCTGTGTTCGAACCCGGCTGCCACAAAACAGGCAATAGGAGGAATAATCGATAATATCTTATCCGTAGTTGTTCGTGCACTGTAACACAACCAAACAGCCATGCATACTAAAGCATTACACATCGTACCCAATGCAACAGCTTGAATAAAGGTGAAATTGGTTTTTGCTTCCCCGATATTTAAGGCTGTCAATCCTACCGCACCACTACCGAAAGTATACTGTTTCGATAAGAAAACAATGTATGCCGTAATAATCGAACCAACAAAGTTGCCTAAATATACCACAACCCAGTTACGTAATAATGCACCCAGAGATATTTTCTTACTGGCAAAAGCCATGATAATCAAATTATTTCCGGTGAATAGCTCTGACCCCCCGACAACGACCAGGATTAATCCTACAGCAAACACTATACCCATGAGCAAACGAGTCACACCATAAGGAAGGCCCGTGGAAAAAGCAGCAGCACCTGCAGCATCCTTAACCGATATGCTTCCGGCACCAACGGTCGTAGAAAAAATCGCCCCAACGGCAATAAATGCACCGGCTAAAACAGCTAGAATGAACATATTTACAAATGGGAGTGAGGCTTTCTTTACCCCCAGGTCTTCTGCCTTTGCCGCCATTCCGGGTGGCATCACGGCGTCTAAACTGACTGGAATATCATTGTTGCTCATCTTAACTTCTCCTCTTCTTGGCGTTAAATATTAAAAACACCCTCCAGCATGTGAGCTTATTCTCGAATGCATGGCAATGGAGCAGCTATTACAATACATTTTGATTGTATTCCCAATGAGCCAGCATTGTCTTCACGATGTGTGGTTTGTTCCCAGGTAACTCAGCAAAACTCTCATTGAACTCTGCAAAATTACACTCGAATAGACGCGCTGGTAAAGATTTACTATCCAATCAATATAACCTGTGGGAGTTTAATTGAATAGTGATGATTGTCACATTCTCATAAAGCGTTCATCCGAAATCTTGATATCCGAACTTTTACACCTCCCAGCGATATAATTGACCCAACAATGATGATTTTGAAGGAAAACTCTGTTTATTGGGGGACGTTTATTTATGAGTTTTTTCCCAATCTTCATCGCTCACCAAAGTCACGACACGGTATGCTTCTGCATATGCCATTTCTTTTCCCTTGGCAATTTCAGCAGCCCATTGCCGAATTTGCTGGTCAGGGTCCCAATCGCCCATCTGGCTTTTATGGGCGCGTAAAGCAGCTACCTTTATGTCTATGGTTTCCTCGATATTCACAAAATAGTTTGCATCTCCCCATACTGAGGCAAAGACCTTGCGAGGTTTGTGAGCAAATAATCCTTCTTGCTCCAATTCCTCGAACAAATTCGGTTGGCCTGCAGCCGGAAAAACAGCATCCAAAGCAGCCGTAGCTGCAGCACGATGATCAGGATGATTGATATAATTTTCCTCAGCCCAAACGATCGTTGGATCACCCGTTATTACGACCTCGGGTCTATAACGGCGAATTTCTCTGACCAATTTCTTCCGTAATTCAATCGTTGCCTGCAATAATCCATCCGGTTCCCGGATGAAAACCACGTCATTCACTCCGGCTATTTTCGCCGCTTCGATTGATTCTTGTTCTCGGATTGCGGCTGCTCTTTCTTTGGTCATCCCATTTTGTGAAATACCCACTTCCCCACTGGTGCATAACACATACACAATTCGACTGCCCATTCGTCTCCAGCGAGCCATTGTTCCCACACAAGAGAATTCGATGTCGTCTGGATGCGCAACAATAGCCATAGCGCTTTCCGGAATATAAAATTGATTAGCCATATACAATGTACCTCTATAGTCGTTATTATTTGAGAAAAACAAGCCATATTATATAACGACTTAGGTCAGAAGGCTGTCCCTTGTGATTCTATCTTTCACGTTTTCCATTGACTAATTCTTCTCCACACTTCTTTCTCTGCGAACAAAAGAAAGGCTCATTCAATGTCTTTATACTTTAATGGTAAATTTACAACATTATCTTTTGAGGGTGTTGAAAAAAGCAATTTTTAAATCCATACCCCAAAAATCTGTCCTTGATTTATGAGGGAGGTTTGATAAGGTTGAAGCTAATTATATATGTGGGGCTGTCCTAAAAGAAGGCTGTCACCTCGAGCGAAGCGAGAGGTCTTTCCATATAAATACTAAGATGTCTCGCTTCGCTCGACATGACATATATGACTTTTTGGACAGCCCCATTGTGGCTTATTCTTTTTCAACACCCACTTTATAATTGACTTTCATGTAACTTGTTCTATACTATAAAGGATAAAATAATTGTTTAGACAAAAGGCTAAGAAGGAGATAGAGGAAAAATGGATGAACGAGTGTGGTTTAACCATTATGATGAGGGCGTCCCGAAACATATTGAATACCCACCAATCCCTCTAATTCAATTGCTAGACGAGGCTGCTCGAAAATATCCCAATTCTCCCTGTACGATATTCAAAGGCGCGGTCATCACTTATCAGGAAATGGGCGAGCTAACCGACCGTCTGGCGGCTGCTTTATCGCGATTGGGTGTGAAAAAAGGCGATCGGGTCGGTCTTCTTATGCCCAACACGCCCCAATTCATCATTGCTTATTTCGCTATATTAAAGATAGGTGGCGTGGTAGTCGCAACCAATCCCTTATATGCCGCACCGGAAATCGAGCGGCAGGTCGTCGATGCAGGCATTGAAGTGATGCTGGTCATGAGCAATTTTTATGAAACCGTAAAAAAAATCCAACCTAAGACAAAAATACGAACATTCATCGTTACCAATATCAAAGAAACACTTCCCCCCTTGCTCTCTATATTATTCACAATTGCAAAAGAAAAGAAAGGCGGCTTTCGCGTCCAAATTGGTCAAGGCGATTATTGGATGCAAGATTTAATCAAAAAATATTCCCCCAAAGACCGTCCCCAGGTAGAGGTAACCGCTGATGATGTTGCATTATTTCAATACAGCGGCGGCACGACAGGTGACTCCAAAGGGGCAATTGCATTACATCGAAACCTTGTTGCGAATGCCATGCAGATAGCATCCTGGCTTCCTGATGTGGCGGAAGGAAAAGAAGTCGTGATGATGGCCATCCCCCTATTCCACGTTTATGGAATGGTTGCTGGTATGTGTTTCGCTATTAAAGCTGCTGCTGCCATGGTGATGATTCCAGATCCCCGAGATATGAAAGATGTACTGACCAGCATTCAAAAATATCATGTGACTGTATACCCCGGTGTCCCTACGATGTATAACGCAATCAACAACCACCCGGATGTTTTAGCGGGAAAGTATCACCTTAATACCATTAAGGCATGCATTTCTGGTTCAGCTCCATTAATGAGAGAAACGAAAATAAAATTCGAAGAACTCACCGGCGGAAAATTAGTCGAGGGGTATGGCCTTTCTGAGGCGCCCACCGCTACCCATTGCAACCCTCTATTTGGTTACAATCCTCCCGGATCTATTGGTATACCCTTCCCAGATGTAGACGCTCGAATTATCAGCCTCGATGATGAAACAAGTGTATTAATGCCGGGTGAAGTCGGCGAGCTGGTCATCAAAGGTCCGCAAGTGTTCAAGGGTTATCACAACATGCCAACAGAAACAGCTAATGCCTTACGCGAAGGCTGGCTATATACGGGTGATATCGCCAGAATGGATGAAGAAGGTTATTTCTATATTGTGGATCGGAAGAAAGAATTGATAAAACCTGGCGGTTATCAGGTCTGGCCAAGAGAAGTAGAAGAAGTGATTGCTACACATCCGAAAGTGCTGGAAGTTGGAGTAGCAGGCGTACCTGATCCCTATCGTGGAGAGACGGTAAAAGCATGGGTTGTAACGAAACCGGGCGAATCATTAACCGAGGAAGAAATCAAAGAATGGTGTAAAGATAAATTAGCGAAATATAAAATCCCTACTTTGGTAGAATTTAGAAAAGAATTACCCAAAACAATGGTAGGGAAAATTCTCAGGCGTGAATTGATCAAGGAGCATCGAGAAGCAGCATTAGGATAATGTCATTCACATATATTAAAACAAATATCTGGTGTGAACTTACGTAAAGCATCCACAAGGGTCAAATCACCTTTGAAAAATTCACAGATATGCCCTCCATTACGAATTGCATCCAACAAAGCTGCGATGGTATGCTCTGAATCTAGATCATCCCACTGATCACTTGGTATTCCTTTAGTTTCGGGCGCATTTTTCTTTAGATTAGCCAGTAAAGCCACTTTGAATTTCTTCATTCTCATTCCTTTAGCGATAAAATAATTATTGATATCAGGATAATAGGATAATAATCTAAAGTCAATAGTTATTTTAAGAGATAAAATAATATCTAAAACAATAGAAGCAATCCGAAACGATAATATTTTCGAGCTTATGTTTATTAATCAAGTTTATCAATAAGGAAAAAATCGTGATTATGAATATTCTCACCCGGATTATTCAACTTCTTGAATACTGAAATTCGTTATTTCCCCTTGTTCATTTTTTATGGTCGCCACAGCCGTTTCAAAATGGTTGATTAATTCAACAAGCGAGTTCTTTATTTCCTCGAAAGAAGGGCTCATTCCAGGGACACTCCCACTAAGCTGCCATCTTTTTTTAATTTGGTTATATTGTTTTTCATATTCTCTTTTTATCGCATGGATACTTGCCGCAGCCAGGCGATTGTCACCCACACTTTGCTCCAGTATCGTCCACTTTCGATCAATCTCGTCTAGCCGTTCTTCTAGACCTGCGATTACTTGACGTTCATATCGGCAAGTTTCGACGGCATTCATGATGAAAAAAATAAATTCTTGATACCGATTAGATATTTCTCCGAATTCCCTTACCCATAAAATAGCTCTCATGGATTGGGAAGGAATCTTTTCCCATATCCCATTAATCGCTTCAAGATCAGATTTCAATGATGACAAAACAAATGAAGTCGCAGGCCAACTGCGTTTTTCCGGAATTTGGTCGGCAGCTAATAATAATTGTTTCATAGCCATTTCTTTTTGCATCAACGCTGCTTCATATGCATCGACAATTGGTTTTTCAATAGTCTCGGTCAATTCTTTCGATACCGCAGACAACTCATTCCATAAGTCAATTTTTTCTTTCAAATCTAATACCAGATTGCTGATATATATTTCTTCACTTATATTATTGGCAGAATTCTTGCTTTCCTGTTCGGCTTGGGCAACTAATTTACGAGCTTGAAATACAATCACATCATCCAGATTGACCAGACCATCTACTTTATCTAAAGTTTCACGCAAAGTATCGGACAATGATTGGATATTCTTTTCGAAATAAGCGATCCATGATTTGCAAACATTTTCAATCCGCTGGTTTAGAGACATTACAATAGTTCGTTTATTTTCGATCGTACCGCGAGACATATCATCGATTTTAGAATAAGAAACATCCAGGTTTTTCTTCAATCGATTGAGCTCCTTTTCCCCCTGTTTCATCAACAAGCTGCTGCTTTTTATGATCGATGACAATTGATTCAATATTGCAGCATTTTTTTGAAGAATTTCTCGAATTTGGTTTTCTTCTTCACGAAAGATCGTTAAATAGCTTTTAACTTCAGCAACCTGCTCATACATAACAATATAGCTCTCATGCAACGAACGCATTTCATCGACGAACGCTTGTATCATCGATTGGCGAATCGGGGAGGCTGTCATATCTTTCAAAATCGCTTGATGCCTTTTTTGCATTTCACCCAAACTTTGTGATAATTGCTCGATAGATAAATTTTTAGGGAAGTTTGCTTGATTATATTTTTTTGCTTGAGATAAAATTCGGTTTGCTTCTTGAAACCAATATAATCCCTGGTTTATTTCCTCGGTGCTATACAGGGACAAAAGCGTCTCATGATTCATGACGGTTTGTTTTACATGAGAGGATAGATCGACGATATCTTTATAAATATCCAAAGCAAGGGATAGATGATCTTGGATTTCACTTGGTGAGCGCAACCTATCTTGTACAATGATCTCTTTGCTTCGACGATTGAGCGAAAATAATCGGTCACCCGATTCATCCCAAGCAACCGGTATGACCGGATGATTGTTCAATACAGATATCTGTTCATCGATTTGCGATAACCCAAGCTCGATTTGCTCTAATAACGGTTCCAATATCGATAGATTTCGGCGGGCATTCTTAACAGTATCGGTTGTCTCATTTATCAATTGATATATGCGGTCTGCTTCTTGGATCATTTCAGGCAGGCACTCGATCTCGACCCGATTCAGTGTGTCCGTAAGAATATCGCTGATGGATTGAATGGTTTTTAGATTTTCCTGTAAATGCCCTAACTCGATTTTGTCACTCGAATCCGATATAATTGTTTGAGCATTTTCTAGAGCTGTTTGGGTTGTATTGATTTTCTGTTTCGTCAACTGGAAATCGTTCCACCATTGATTAACAAGCTGGCCTACATTCTCGATGATGGGTAATATTTCTTGATAACACTCATAACTCTGACAGATCATTTCATAATCTGTCTGATTTAGAATATCTTCTTTTGAACCCTCGAAAAGTATGGGTGGAATATTCAATATTTTGTCATTGGCTCGCTCGGTAACATTTATGGCGTCTTCAATTGACTCACCATGAACATGCTGCTGCAGCAGTTCCTGAAGGGTTTGGCGACTGTTTTCAAGTTTTTTATAGATTTCTCGAATCTCACCTGCAACCTTCCAGCTCAGTTCAGCGATACCTTTGGTTCGCCCGAAGGCATCCATTAAATATTTATTTAGAATTATGATTTTTCCCGAAAGCGAAGAAGCCGCTAAAGATAATTGATCGAAATCTTCACCGGGAAGAAAAGATATCCAATAACTTATTTTCTTGCGTTTTTGCCAGAGATTGATTTTTTCTTGTAGATGAACATAAGAGTTTTTGAAAGAATCAAACTCGGATTCAATCCAAGATAACTCGACTTGGAACGTTTTAATCGACGAAAGATAAGGTTCGTGATTCAGATTCTGATTTTGCCTATAATTTACCTGTAAAGAATGAATTTTCGATTGCAAATCTCGAACTGATTTTTGAATCTCTTTCATCTCATTGAGAAACGAATTCCGCCGCGAAACCGCTCGTAAGGTTCCAATCAGGATAAAGATAAAAACCAGAATGCCTAGAATAGATATCCCAATCAGCAAGTCAGACGGATTCCAATCGATCATAGGCTATTACTCATTATCGGCGCTCAACCATTGCATGATAGTATCCTCGGCTTTCTTTTCATATCCCTCCTCGACAAGAAACCAGTGAATGGTTGGATCATCCATTTTGAACCAATTGGCTTGATGACGAACATAAACCCGGGTCCGCCTTTTGATTAAAACGATAGCTTCCTCTAAGCTGATTTTCCCCTGTAAATGATCCGCTAATTCGCGGTAACCGATTGCAGAAAAACCGGGTAAATCGGGTGTATATCCCTGACAAAGCAAATTTTTTACCTCATCCACAAAACCCGCCGCGATCATCGCATCCAATCTGGCATCGATCCTTTGGTAAAGTTCTGCGCGAGGTCGATGTAAACCAATTTTTAATAGACGATAACGAGAAGGCTGGCATTGACGTTGAGCACTAAACGGATATCCGGTGGAAAAAATAACCTCGAAAGCTCTGACAGTCCTGCGTAAATTACGAGGCTCGATCAGGGCGGCTGCCAATGGATCGATGGTCGACAAGCGAGAATGTAAGGCTTCAGGTCCAAGTTCCCTGCCGAAATTTTCTAGAATTTTACGCAAGGATGGATTGGGTTTTACAGCAGGAATCTTCCAGCCTTCGCTCAAAGCGCGAATATACTGACCGGTACCTCCATCCAACAATGGCAAATTCCCACGTCGATGAATCTGCAATATGGCTTCATCTACAGCATGTTGAAAATCAGATAAACTCCACGGCTTATCCAAATCGGTTACGTCTATCAAATGATGAGGTACTAATGCCATTTCTTCCTGCGATGGTTTTGCTGTGCCGATATCCATTCCACGATAGATCAATCGAGAATCCCCTGATACGATCTCCCCTTGCAAGAGCTTTGCTAGCTTTAAGGAAAGCTCGGTTTTCCCTACAGCTGTTGGACCTAATATGACGATCAACGGAACATCTTCTTCATCGTAAGCATCGAATACCTTTTGAAGGTTCACCGATAAAGAATCCTTATCCATCAAACCTGAAGAGCATTTTCGAAATGCGTAATGCGTACTGGTTCCCGGTCATTCAACCGCTCTACTGCAATCACATCGAGGCGCCAGCTCTCTTCTATTTCTGGATGTTCTTGTAAGTAAAATGAAATGGAGGCAATCAAATGTTCCTTTTTTCGCCGGTCGACAGAGATTTCAGGTGGGCCGAAACTCGACGAAGCCCTGGTTTTGACTTCGACAAATACAAAATTTCCATCCCCATCCTGTTGAGCAAGCAAATCTATCTCTCCAAAAGGCGTACGAATATTGCGGGCGATAATAGAGTACCCCTTTTGCTCTAAATAGCGCGCTGCGCAAGCTTCCCCCCATTTCCCCAATAAATGATTATGCTGCTTTACTTTTGCCATTTATCAAGAATTCGTTGGAGCCGTATACGGAGATTGCGCTGTTTGCCCTTCGATTCCTTGATGACACGTTGGTATCTTTCGATCATCATTTGGCAAGTTTTATTAATCGAAAAGGTTTGGGCTCTTTCGCGAGCAGCTTTTCCCATCTGCTGGCGGGTATCATATTCAGTGACCATTTTTGCCATTTTCGCAGTAAATATTGCAAGATCTTCCTCTTCGGCTAGAAGTCCATTGATACCATCTTGTACGATATCTCCAACTCCCGGTGAATTAATCCCCAAAACAGGTAACCCTACTGCCATAGCCTCGATAACTGATAATGGATGGACTTCTGTGACCGATGCGGTGGCATATAAATCAGCGGTTACCAGATAATGCCGAATTTCTTCATACGCAACCGAGCCAAAAAATCGCACTTGTGATTCGATTTTTAAATGGTCGACCAGGTCGATTAAATTCTGACGTTCGGGTCCATCTCCCACCAGCAATAATCCCAGGTTTTTATATGCTTTGGCAACCCCGGCAAAACAACGGATTAAAAATGATAGATTTTTTTCCGGGGATAATCTGCCGGTATAAATGATGAGTACATCCGCATCAGAAAAACCTATTGAAGATCGATCCACCGGTTCGATTTTTCCTTCAAAGGGTTCCAAATCAACACCATTGGGTACTACTTCGATGGGAACAGTGACACCCATATTTTCTAATATTTTTTTTACACTAGGAGAGGGGGAAATCACCATATTACACGAGCGACAAAATTGGGGAAGATACGCTTCCAGTGCGGTTTCACTAATGACTTCGGGTACTGCCGGCAAATAAGCTTTGGCATATAAATCGTAACGGGTATGATTGGTAAAAATAATCGGTATTCCCCTCGGTTTGCAGTATCGTAACGCTAAAGACCCGCTTAAAAACGGGTGATGAACATGGGCAACATCCATGGTATGAAGTAAAGCCCGCGCTTCTTTACGATAATTGATGTTGAAAAAATATCCTGTATCTAATAACGGCAAACCCGGAGAGCGGATAACATTTGTTTCATCATCATGATAATCTTCATCGCTAAATGTAAAAATATAAACCTGATGGCCTTGTTTTTCGAGAAATCGTTTATTCAATGAAATGTAATTCGTTACCCCGCTAATATGGGGCTTATAGACATCAGTCATCATTCCTATGCGCATGGAGTCTCCCAAAAAAAGATGTACAAGAGTGATATCGAATATATATAAATCTTTCCCTCTCAACTATTATATCTCGAACTTGGCAGTAAACCTGAAGACGAGTACAATCTCATCCGTGGAAAGAACCAGTCATTTGCCTTCTGCTGAACGTCTTAGCACTCTAACAGCGGTCATTTTGCTTGCCTACACACTCTCACGGTTTATAAATATCCCAGACCGGGTATTCGTACTTAAAATATTAGGAATATCATTAGATTTCAATTTTAATATTCGGACGATTATTGTCATTTTAGTAGTGGGCATAACCGCCAGCGGTGTCGATTGGCTGATTCGAGACCACCCCGATTTTAAGTCCCGTCGAACCTTTCAACATTGGCTTTTACCCTCCCTTACAGCCTGGATCATTGGATTTCCACTCTATCAACTCCCCCTGGGTCCCTATTGGTGGACAAGTTTTGTATTAGGTGGTGGATTAATCGCCATCGTTTTGATTTCTGAATATATTACTATCGATCCGCAGGATATTCGCCAGCCGATTGCTACAGCATTGTTGACCGCGGTATCTTTTGCTATTTTCTTGATCCTGGGATTTTTTGTCCATTATGCAGGTGTAAGATTATTAGTGATTCTTCCAGCTATATTTTTAGCCAGTGGTTTAGTCAGTTTACGAACGCTTAACTTACGTATGCCGGAAAGATGGGCTTTTCCAGAAGCAGGTATAATTGCTCTTATCGCCTGCCAATTGGCTGCCGCCTTGCATTATTGGCCGGTATCACCGTTTTCTTATGGGCTTGCTTTATTGGGATTTACATATGCTATAACCGGCTTCTTTGCCAACCTGGCTGATTCGCAGCCCATCCGCAAGGCCATTATCGAACCAGGGTTAATTGCGCTGTTGATATTCGGATTTGCCTATTTGTATCGATAAACCTTATGCTTTTCCAGTCATTAATAATTCGCCAAAACCATTGGGTTCAAATGGAAAGTCATGCCAGGCAAAGCTACCCAATTGAAGCCTGTGGATTGCTGGCGGGTGTCGATGCCAAAGTAGAGATGATATTACCCGCGAAAAACTCGCTCCATAACAGGAAACGCTTTCGAATGGATGCCCAAGAACAATTAGAATTTTTTCTCCAAATCGAGAAACAGCACTGGGATCTTTTAGGCATCTATCATTCACACCCCAACGGTCCTCCTTATCCTTCTAAAACCGACATCGAAGAAGCTTATTACCCCGAAGCTGCAAACCTCATCTGGTCAAATGCCGATGGAAATTGGAGTTGTCATGCTTTTTATATTATAAATGGGAAGGTTACCCCTATCGAATTGGTCATTGAATAATAAGATTTACGAATTAGAATAACCATCAAATACTTAGGTGATGCTAATAGAAACTATAATATGTTAAGAGTGTTTCCAAATATGAATAGTAATAAATATAGGGAAATGAGGAAACTCTTAACCCAAAGGACAAGAGGATAGGAAGACAGAAATATGATATTCAACCACATAAATTTGAGAGAACAGAAGCCAATTATTGTGGTTGCTTGAAATAAATTTAGTGAGGTTCATTAAAAAATGACCATTTTACCTGGAATAATTGCTTTGATTGCGTCCTACGTAATCGGTTCGATTCCCTTTGGTTTGCTCATCGTAAAATTAAAAAGCGGAAAGGATATCCGCTCTGTCGAGAGTGGACGAACTGGCGGGACAAATGCGTTTCGAGCAGCAGGCATCTTGGCTGGCGCTGCAACGACTTTACTTGATGGCGCTAAAGCTTTTTGTGCCGTATGGATTGCACGCTATTTAACGCCTGGTAATTATTGGATAGAGATATTTGCCCCTCTATGTGCAATTGTTGGACATAATTATTCGATTTTCCTTATCGAAAGAAACGAAAAAGGACGCATTCGTTTGCGGGGAGGTGCAGGCGGCGCGTCTTGCGCCGGTGGTGCGATCGGATTGTGGCCTCCCGTCATTCTCATCATTTTACCAATCGCTTTATTGATTATCTATTTTATCGGCTATGCCTCTGTAACGACCATGAGCATCGCTCTGATTGTAACAATTACATTCATTTACCGCGCAATAATTGGTGCTTCCCCCTGGCAATACGTTCTTTATGGAATCATTGCAGAAGCGCTCTTGATATGGGCGCTGCGTCCGAATATCAAGCGGTTAATTCAGGGTAATGAACGCCAGGTTGGGAATCGTGCTCATAAAAAATCAAAGCATCAATCTTCCTCATCCTCATCTTCGTCCCCCGATTTTTCTTCTAAATCTTCTTCAAAATAATCGTCGGGTGAAGAAGCTGGATTCTCATGATATATTTGGCGGTA
>JBDKUB010000002.1:0-2066 GCA_039679915.1 Anaerolineaceae bacterium | reverse complement strand
ACGATTGGTGGCGATATGGTACGTCTGATTGGTGCGGTTCAATTGAAATACGATGCTTCCATCAGCGTTGCTTCTTTGATCGTCGACCGGTTGGTTGGTATGGCGGGAATGGTTTTGGCTCTTCCCTTTGGAATATCCGGGTTGATGGCTTATAAATCAATCCGTAATGTTATCTCGTTGAAAGAACCTTCTATGCTCATGAATTTGGCAATTGCCTCTAAAAATAGAAGATTCTCAGCCTGGTGGGAAAAAGGGCACCGCTTCTTACAAAAGATCATTTCCGCATTTTCCAACTGGCTTAAGCAACCCATGGGTTTGTTCGATTCTCTGCTATGTACTTTGTTGCATATGCTTTGCTGGTTTGGAGCCATCACTTTACTGTTACATGGCATGGGCGAAACGATACATTTCTGGAAAGTAGCCGGGCTATGGAGTTTTGTCTATTTCATCACTTTAATCCCTATCTCGATCAATGGTTATGGTTTACAGGAAGTTTCTATGGCATTCATCTACTCGAATTTAGGCGGGATCTCGTATCAAAGCAGTTTGACCATTGCTCTCCTGCTGCGTACACTGGTCATGCTTACCAGCCTGCCGGGAGCATTATTCGTACCCGGCATTCTCGAGGCAAGATCGAAGCTGGCGGAAAGTGCCTCAGATGACCTGCCAATAATAACAATGGATTAGGGTGATAGACGAGGTATTTATTGTTGATGGATGAGCGTCAACGCCTTCTGGCTTTGAGAGTAGTTAGCATGATTACAGCCCTGATTTTTGCCTGGTGGGTAATCAGCTTTGCGCTGCCGGCATATCACGAAGGACTGCTGTTCCTTTCCCGCCGCTTTTTTGTCAAATTTGTCTTGGGTATAGGGGTATGTATATTTTCTTTAGCGATACTAGCGGTTTCTTTTACACAGAAGCATAAGCAGTTATTTGATTTACTTTCTCAAGGTGAAGCCTGGCTGAGCCGATATAAATATCTCGATTTTTTGGTCTTCTTACTCCTGGTTGTCGGTGTTTCGATCTTTTTAATGAGCCCTTCAGGTCTGCCTTATAAAGGTAAAGCCTCTCGTTTGTTGTTCTTTTGGGTGACCGCATTGCTAGGAAGTTTTTTGCTGCTGGCTGGAGGCATACGTCAGCGTTGGATTGTGCTGTTAGGAAACTCGGCGGTAACCACTGCATTTGGATTCAGACTGGCTGCCTATATTCCGGATGTATCGAAATATCCTCTTACACTAAGCTGGTCGGAAGCTAGCCGTTATTATTATGCTTCCTTATTTTTTGCTAAAAAAATCTATGGTCAAGCTATCCCGCCTACGATATTGCATCCTACGCGCTATTTATTACAATCCATCCCGTTCCTCTTGCCCAATTCTTCGTTGTGGCAGCACCGCTTGTGGCAAGTGCTGTTATGGATTGGCATCACCTTAATATTTTCGATAGTCATCGCCAATCGGTTGGGTTGGCGCGAGCGTTTCATTAAATTCTCGGTCGTTGCCTGGACTTTTTTATACCTGCTCATTGGTCCGGTATATTATCATTTGCAGGTACCCGCTCTTTTGATTGTTTGGGGTTTCTATCCAAAGCAAGATGATCGAAAAAGCCGGATGAAATCCATGGTATGTTTGGGGTTGGCATCCATTTGGGCAGGTATCAGTCGCGTCAACTGGTATCCCGTACCCGGTTTATTGGCAGCGGCTTTATATTTCATCGAAGTGAATCGACAAGGGAAGTCGATATGGCGATATCTTCTACCGCCTGCCTTATGGACCATTGGGGGAACGATTGTGGCGATGGTATCTCAAGCAGCTTATATAAAAATTTCTGGAAATCCTGCCGATCAATTCGCCTCCAGTTTTACATCCAATTTGCTCTGGTATCGTTTATTTCCGAATTCAACCTATTCTTTAGGCATTCTAGGTGCAGCGATTTTCGTTTCTTTACCTTTGGTCTTGTTGGCGTTTTCTCGTCTTACTAAATTACGGCGTCGAATTCATATCATACGTTTGTTGGGATTATTAGCCATATTGTTAGTTTTATTCGTGGTAGGATTGGTGGTTAGAGTG
>JBDKUB010000026.1:0-1649 GCA_039679915.1 Anaerolineaceae bacterium | reverse complement strand
GCTTCGTCGCAAAGAGCGCTCCTCGCCATGACGGAGGATGAATGAGATGGCTTCGTCGCTACGCTCCTCGTCAGATTGGTAATAGGTAAAGCCCCTCGCTAAGACAAAAATGGGAAAAATAATCTCTGAAAAACTTGTCGCTGTATTGGATTTGACATATACTAATACGTACGGTGAGGATTCATAATTATCCTGGGGTTATCAGAAAGGAGAAATTCCAATGGCTACTGTTGAACAAAATGAAGCCGCGGCGCGGCGCTGTATCGACCTTTACAACCAAGGTAATTCAGATTGGGTGGATATTTGTTATTCGCCCAATGCACAATGGATCGAGCATCCTCACTTGGGTAATCCCCACGGACACTCCGGTGGTAGAGATGCGTTGCGTCGATTATCAGAGTTTCAGATCAGCTTTTTCCCTGATCGCCATATGACGGTTACTGACATGGTCGCTCAGGGTAATGTTGTAGTGCTCGAGCAGGATTGGCAGGGAACCGCTGCCAAGCCATTCGGTGATACGCCTGTCGGCACCGTAGAAAAATCTCGCATCGCCACCTTTCTTACTTTTGACGAAAATGCCATGATCGTCAAACATGAAGATTATGTTGCCTCTGTATTATAGGCTTTGAAAAAGGGATGGATTTCTATGACCAGTCATCAAACGATCGTCATCGGTGCTGGCATAGCCGGATTGACGGCTGCCTATCAACTCAAAAAAGCCGGACATGATATCCTGGTGCTCGATGAAAATGATTACATCGGCGGGCGCATGTTTACCGTCGATTGGGAAGGTTTTCGCGTGGATGGGGGTGCCAAATTCGTCACCACTTCTGATCGTTTCTTGCTTGGAATGGTCCGCGAACTGGGCTTGGAAGACGAGCTGGTGAAATCTCAAGAAGGGTTGGTCACAACCATATACCGCAACGGCAAGTTACATACTGCCAACTTCCTTTCCATTCCCTCCTATCTGGGATGGAGTGGTGTTTCTTTGAAAGCAAGGCTGGCTATGCTGAAATTGATTCCTCACTTCCTCAGTGTGGCTTCCCTGAAGAACCCATATCACCTGGAGCAGGCGCCAGGTGCAGATGATAATGTTACCTTCGAGGAATTCTTCAAACAGCACATCAGCGAAGAGATGTTCGAGTGGTGGGCAATCCCCATGTTCGAAACCATGTGCTCGTATCATGGCTATGATGTATCCCGCAAAGCCTTTCTGGCATTAATGGTCAGCTATCTTAATGCTGATTCGGTGACTTTCAAGACCGGCATCGGCGCCTTACCCGAAGCAATGGCAAAGCAATTAAATGTCGAGCTGCAAGCTAAGGTCGTCCGCATCGACTTGCACAAGGACGGCAGCGGTGGTTTAGTCACTTATGTCAAAGATGGCGCGCCGCATACTGTTCCCGCCAGTACTATCATTGTAGCGATTCCCGGCAACCATGTTGTGGAGTTAATCGATGAACCCCGCCCGGCTTGGCAGCGTTTCTTCCCTAAGGTCAATTATGCACCTGGTGCCTTACAATACCACATCTGCGAGACCGATTTTCAACCCGATGTAATTGGTACTTTCGTTCCCCGCTCATTGGGGATGCCTATCAGCGCCATAGGGTTCGAATGCTATAAGGAAGGTCGTTGGCTTATGCTCACCG
>JBDKUB010000080.1:0-1745 GCA_039679915.1 Anaerolineaceae bacterium | reverse complement strand
CTTACTGGGGAATCGGTGATTGAGATATGCTATCAAAGGCATAAACGTTCCGGTGATGGCTAATACGGCGAAGAAAAAAAATAGCCAGCGAGGTCCAACGGTTGGTAAGGAGAAATAAACCACTCCTCCCAGTCCCGCCCAACCAACCAGCGCTAGAATCAACGCAGCAGGCAAAATCATTTTGACCGAAGGTGATTGTTGGTTTTCCATTTATTTTTTATGCCCAAATAAGATTTATCGAAAAGTTGAATAACGAAAACATTATAGCATTGCACTTTTCGTGGGTCAACGCGCAAGGGTGGGAGATCATTGAATTGGTGGAATCGCAGGAGCAACTTGAGTCGTTATTTCCCTAAAACAAACAGATGATTAAGAAAGCGTTTTTTTATTCTATCAAGAAACCCCCTTTGCTTGTTCTACCATTCATCGTATACTTATTCCATGTCAAATATAAATAACTATTCTTCCTGGGCTGAAATAGACTTAAATGCAATAAAGAATAATGTCCGATTCGTTACACAACTAACCCAAGTTCAAGTAATGGCAATCGTTAAAGCCAATGGATATGGTCATGGTGCAGTGCCGGTCGCCCGAGCAGCATTAGAGGGAGGTGCTACTTGGTGCGGCGTGGCGCGTTTCGAAGAGGCGTTAGAATTGCGCAATTCGGGGTTGGAATGTCCAATACTGCTGCTTGGCTATACCCCTCCCGGACGATATTCCGAAGCCATCGAAAACCACATATCGATGACTGTTTGGGATGAGAAACAGTGCAACGTACTGGCGGAGGCTGCCGGTAAATTGAAAATTCCCGCCAGACTGCACGTGAAAGTAGATACCGGAATGAGCCGGCTGGGTGTTCAAGTCGAACAAGCTGCCAAATTGATCGAAGCCATTAATTCAGATAAAAATATCCTGTTCGAAGGGTTATTCACCCACTTTGCCTGCGCCGATGATATCAACCCCCAATCGACCGATAAACAAATCTTATTATTCAATAATCTGATCGCTGAATTGTCTTCGAAAAATCTCCTCCCCAAGATAATCCATGCCAGTAATTCAGCCGGCATCTACAGACGGCTAGATGCCAGATATAATCTGGTCCGGTTAGGAATAGCTCTATATGGGCAACAACCTTCGAAGGAATGGCAGCTTCCAACAGAGATACGCCCTGCGCTGACATGGAAATCGGTTCTTAGCCAGGTAAAACTTTTACCTGCCAACCGCGGTATTAGTTATGGTCACACATATTTCACCAAAAAAGAGGAAAAAATCGGAACCATAGCTGTTGGATATGCGGATGGTTTTCGGCGGACAACGGGTAATGTAGTGCTGATCCACGGTAAACGAGCTCCGGTCGTTGGAAGGGTGTGTATGGACCAGATTATGGTCAACCTTGATAATATTCCCGAAGCTAAAGCCGGCGATGAGGTCGTTTTGATTGGGAAACAAAGTGATGCTTGCCTTTCCGCCGAAGAAATTGCTGGATTGTGGAATACAATCAAATAAGAAGTGGTCTGCGGTATTGGAGCACGCGTTCCGAGGATATAAATCTAAAGGTGGGAACAACCTTGAAATAACAGAAAAATATAGGGGGGATGACCAAATATCAAAATATTTCTAGTAGTCTGCCAATCCTTATACGATGATTTTATTTATTCAATTAACAACCCCATACCGTCCCTTCCTGCAAGCGGGGAGAAAATGAGGGTGAGGTCAAATAAATCAAGAAAAACCAAATATTATGA
>JBDKUB010000273.1:0-3134 GCA_039679915.1 Anaerolineaceae bacterium | reverse complement strand
ACATCAAAGCGATCAAACCTGATACGTGAGGTGCTGACATCGACGTACCGCTTAAATAAGCATAATTGGCATCCCCGCTTGCATAGGACGAACGAATAGAGACTCCCGGCGCGATAACCTGAGGTTTCATATACGGATAGCCACGGGGATTGATAATGTCAGGATTGTCGGTTGGGCCCCAATTGGAATGAGAGGCGTACTGTCCATTGCTTTTTCCGCTGGAACCGACCCCAGTCACATTGCCATATCGGGCTGGATTGCCCACCGTGTTCAATCCGGGAGGGGTCGAATAACTACAACCAGAGTTATTTCCATTTGAAAAAACCGGATAAATCCCTGCAGCAAGCCAAGCATTTACCACACCCTGATACCATCCATCGTATGTTCGACCACAATCTCCCCACGAGTTGTTGACGATGTTAGGCCGTTTCGACGGATTGTCATTTTCTCCGCCCAAGTCCCAGGGAGCGGCGATGAACTGGGCACATTCCAGTAAAGCAATATCGCTGCAACTTGAACCAGAGCACGCCCGACATGCCATCCATTGTGCGCCGGGAGCCATGCCAATTCGATGACTGCTGTTATCGTCTCCGATCATGATACCCATGGTATGCGTGCCATGACCATTTGAATCGCCTGGAGTGGTCGTAAATTCACTATAAGCATCCCACCAGTTGTAGTTATGGTTGGTGCTTCCCCCGCCTAGATTACCTCGATAATGTGGAAATAATGCCTGGTGAGTATAGCGCACCCCGGTATCGATGTTGGCAACCACAATTCCTTCGCCGGTATAGCCATAACTCCATACATCGGGTGCACGTACATGCGCAATATTCTCTTCGATGCCCAGAACCTCGCTGATGCCGGTCTCCTTTTCCGGCTCGATCAATGCCATGGTTCGGCGAGAGCGCAGGGATTGAATCTGTGGATAATCCATCAATCCGTTGAACACGGCATAGTTCGATTTGTTTACGATAATAATATTATCGATCCAGAAAGCTTCATATTCCACACCCATTTTATTCAGATAGTCACGCACCTGCTTTTGAGATTGTTCCGCAGTTGTTTGTAAGGCATTCATTACAAACTCGCCGCGCTCATCCCAGCCCATCCCATAAGCAGCCGAAAGATCGGGATGATCCTCGAAATAAATCATATAACCAGTAGAGCTATTAAGGGTAATCTGATTTCTCAGATTTGTTTCTACGAATGGTTTATTATCGTCTTCATCGCTGCTCACGTTTATGGACGGGAATGCAATGAGGATTATCAAAAGACATAACAAAATTATTCTTGAAAATAATTTCAAATGAGGAGGTTGCCATAATAGCTTTTTCACGCAGATCGAATCCTTATTTTCAAATATTTTGGCTAATCTCGATGTATTATAAAATAGTTTCGCAATAGCATATGTTGGTTTTAAGTTGCATTTTTGCTAGCACCCTGTCAAGCATCATTCCGAATATTCTGGTTTGTTAGAGCTTAATCTATGATTAAAAATTTAATTACTACTCAATTCTCCAATAAAAAAAACAGCTCAGCCATGAGCGGTTTTCATTTATGCCCCCACAGAGATTCGAACTCTGGTTTTAGCCTTGAAAGGGCTGCGTCCTAGTCCCCTAGACGATGGGGGCGCTCTTAATGCGGCGGGGATTTTATCATTACATCTACGCTGGGTCAAGCATAATCGACATATTCGTCGGTTTTAAAATCCACCGCCGCTTTTATTATAATTCATTGACTCAAGTCGATGGTTTCACCGTTATATTCACCGGTTGCACTAAACCCACCCTCGTAGATATGGGTGTACTTTAGGCTCCCATCCGCTATGCCGCTGACGGCAACATCCAAGGTGAAATCACCGCTGTCGTCATCATATGCACCTGTCCCATCGAGAATAAAGCCTTTAGAGAAAGCACACTGATTGAAGCCGAAATCGGCACCGGTATCGCTTGCCTCGAAAGACAACGTTCCGCCATGAGTACAACCCACCGATTGGGGAGTCTCCCAATCCCAATCGTAATATTCCGGAAGATAATATAACTCATTATCGACATCGATCAAGGCCTCGAGAGGATTTTCATAGTCTTTAGCATCCATTTTGGGGATTGGCACATACGGATCGTAGATCACCCCCTCGCATACCGTCTCCCTTTCTGAGGGGACAGTTCCATTTACCAAGAAATCGGTCACCAGGTCATCCACACAGGCGTCGCCCCGCCCAAAGATGATATGAGCGCCGCCCTGCATCGTGACCAGATATCCATCTGCCAGCCGTTTATAAACCTGCACGCCTTGATTATAGGGCGTGGCTGGGTCAACTGTGGCACCGAGGACCAGGGTAGGGATTCCCTCAGCGTTTAAAGGTTCGGGGCGGTCTGGGTTGGTCGAGCGCACCGGCCAGAAAGGACAGGGAATATCTCCATAATACAGGGATGAGAAATGGGGCAATGTTTCATCGATTTTATTACCGGCTTCGATATAGGCTTTTCCGGCTTCCTCAGGCGTATCGCCGGGATAATAATAGTCGATGCATTCGACCCCATAATACACAGCATCCGAATAAGAGGGATCGGGAATAGCTTCTAACGTTGTGGGATCCATGTATAGAGAATCGTAAAGAATTCTGGCCATGGGTGCCAAATCGTTTTGAGTGGTTGCAGCCGCTAAAGCTCGTAACATAATAGTGCGCGGCATCTCGCTGTAGAGATAACCCGTAACGGCTGTCTCAAGATCTGCCAAAGTCATTTCCCGCTCGATAGTCTCACCTGAGGGAAGTGGGAATTTGAATTTCAATGCTTTCCCGACCACACTGGCAGAAAGGTGATCGTAAGCTGCTACAGCATCACCGCCCAAATCTTTGGCGCAAATCTCATCGTCATTGCATGCTTCCAGTGTGCTCATCATCGTGTTGTAAAAGGCCTGGGCTTGTTCACGATAATAATCCTGGCCTGAGACGGTTAAATCGACCGTGCCATCCAAAATCATAGCGGCAATATGTTCGGGAAAAGCAGCGGCATATGTTTGAACAAATTGTGTGCCATAGCTTTCACCGTATATCCAGAGCTTCTCGGCAGTGGCGCTGCCGTGTTCCTGGATAGCCTGCCGAAAAGATTCAAGATCGCGGATTGCCT
>JBDKUB010000128.1:0-8645 GCA_039679915.1 Anaerolineaceae bacterium | reverse complement strand
GAGCCAATTATGCTCCTGTTTTTGTTGGTGCTCCGACAGCTTTCATTAACTAAAACCAAGAATTCAGCGCAATGTTATCTATCCGGATATAATTAACCTCTATGGAACAACCTCAAATTCTACTGACCAATGATGACGGCATCCGTTCACCCGGATTGTGGATGGCTGCCAGCAAACTCTCTCAAATCGGATATGTGAATGTCGCCGCGCCGCGCGACCAGCTTTCCGGCGCTGGTCGCAGCTTGCCTTCCTCTTCAGATGGATTGATTTCTATCCAAACGATGGAGGTCAACGGGAAGACCTGGCAGGTATATGCAGTGGGTGCCTCCCCTGCTCAGGTGGTGCTGCACGCCGTATTGGAGATTATGCCGCGTAAACCCGACCTGGTAGTCTCGGGGATAAACTATGGGGAAAATGTGGGTACCGGCATCACCGTTTCCGGCACGGTTGGGGCAGCGCTGGAAGCTGCCGCAATGGGCATTCCGGCTATGGCCATCTCCCTGGAAACCTGCCCGGAATATCATCTTTCCTATTCGACCGATATCGATTTCTCTGTCGCCGGTCATTTTGCGGTATATTTCGGACAGATATTATTGAAACACTGCCTGCCTCCCGACGTCGATGTGCTGAAAGTGGATATACCCTCGGATGCCACCATTGATACTCCCTGGACGATCACCCGCCTCTCACGCGCTCCTTACTACGAACCGCTGCCGCCCAAACGCGCTTCGTGGAATGAGCCCAGTTCGATTCCCTACCGCGTAGCTGAGCAGCCCTCCGATATGGAGCAAGATTCGGATATTTATGTACTTCGCGTGCGGCGTATGATTTCGGTTACTCCGCTTAGCTTGGATCTGACTTCGCGGGTAGATTTGAACGATCTGGATCATTTGTTACGCAGCTATATCTAATGCCGTTCTCTCTCCACCCAATTTCGATTTCTTGTTAATATTTTCGATTCACGAATTCGATAATCGATATTGAAAAAGCGTAAATCAGCCTCTAATCATTTATAAATCATACCGATAAACCTGGTAGCGCTTATATAGAACTCCACCCATTTTTTGTGTCAATTCGGGTGTGTAAGGGTTATCATCCGAAGTCAGGGAAAGGTCTATCCATTTATAGCCTTTTGATGTAGCGCGTTTTGCCATCTCATCGAATAAAAGCACGCTCACGCCACGGTCCCAATATTCTGGTAGTACCAGAACACTTTTAATGGCAAGACAATTGGGTTGGCAGCGCATATGTCGTATCAGGCTGATGTAATTCCACGGGTAACGCAATCCATTGACATGGATAAATACCTCATTGAGGTTGGGAATGCCCGGGAACCACCCTACCGTTTCGTCCCCCACATCTGCAAAAAGGATCAATTCCGGATCAGCGATATCCTTGAAAGGCTTCAACATAGCATCGACAGCTTCCGGCTGCCAGGGGATGAAATCGGGCAAGTGAGCCAGGGCTCGGTTGAGCAAGTTGCACACCCGCTTTGATTCATCCTGCCAGTGCTCGAGGTCCGCTCTGCGGACGTTTATAGTCCGGTTTCGACGCACCCAATCTGCCAGATGAGAGAGGCGCTGGAGGGCAGGGGAATCAACTAGGTCGATAGCATATGCGAGATTGCTGCCCCGTGCCGGTTCAAAGCCGTAATTTTCAAAAAAGGTCTGGTAATAAGGCGGCGTATGTCCGCATAATATGGTAGGTGGTCGATCTCTGCCTTCGATGAGTACTCCGTAGCTATCTTCATAATCCAAATTAAACGGACCATATAACGAGTTTAGTTGGCGTTGTTTAGCCCATTCTTCAGCATGGCGAAATAACGCTTGTGCCACCGCCTCATCCTCGATGCATTCGAAAAAACCGAACATGCAATCTTTTAAACCCCGTTGAGCATTGGTAACCCGGTCCTCCGCGACGCAGATGGTTCCTGTTGGCTTTCCATCCTGCCAGGCGATGAAAAATTCAGCTTCGCCCCGAAGAAAGAAAGCACCCTGTCGAGGGTCGATGACTTTTCGGCGTTCCGGTAGTAAGGGCGGCACCCATAGTGGATCCCTCCGATAGATTCGCCAGGGGAATTGTAAAAACAAACGGCGTTCTCTTCGTGAGCGCACCGGACTGATTTTTATGGAGGTCATATGGCTTTTTCCGGACCTATCCTTCGGCGCATCTCTAATTCCTGATTGACTTCTGCATATCGCTCACGATCCAGGGGATATAACACAGCAAATAAAATGCCCAACGATAAGATGACCGCCGGAATAGGACCGATCACAATGCGGATACCCAGAAGTGCATTCGGGGGCTGTTGAAGGGTGTTGGGGACATAACCGGTGATATCTAGCACCAGCAAAACGAGTGGAATGGCAATCGAAGAAGCTACTTTTTGCATCAATGTAACCAGGGAGTAGAACATACCTTCATGGCGTTCGCCAGTCTGCAGTTCATCCCATTCGATGGCATCCGGGATGATTGCCCAGGGCAACACGTGCGCTGCTCCCACGCCAATCCCGGCTAACATACACAACACTATAATCAGGGTGAAGGGAGTGGCGGCATTCAAACTAATCAACACCATCAACACCGTCGCTAGAAAAGCACTGCCGGCAATGTATGCTTTGCGTTTATTCCAGCGGCTGGAAGCCCAATTCCACATAGGTAAGGCAAAAATAGCTACGACAAATATCATCCCCATGATCAAGTCACTTTGAGCCTCACGATGTATTACATATTTGATGAAATACAACAGCGTGGTCTGCAAGATATCCATACACATCCAGGTCACCAGATAAATCCCGGCGCTGAAAATGAACGGGCGATTTTTTAGGGCAGCTTTAAGTGAATCTTTGATTCTAGGCTGTTCTTGCTGCATGAATTCCTGGCGCTCTTTCGTGCCAAAGAACGTGATAAATAATGGTAAAGCGCTGGCAATGCCGAAGATAATGCCCATGGTCAACACCCGGTTGGCGTTTTGGGGAGAAAATCCATTCACAATCATCAAAGGAATGGTAAATGCCACCAGGCTGCCGGCAATCGAGAAGAACATGCGGTAAGTAGTGAGGGAGGTACGCTCATCGTAATCGGAGGTCAATTCCGGGGTAAGCGCATAGAAAGGCATGTAGGTGAAAGTGGCGGCTGAATCGAAGAGGACATAAGCGATGGCATAATAGATGACAAGGACAGTGGTGCTGTTGATAGGGGGGCGCCACCATAACAACATGAAGGCAATGGCAAAGGGAAGCGCACCCCAAAGTAAAAAGGGTCTGCGTCTGCCCCAACGTGTGCGTGTTCGGTCGGAAATATGCCCAATAAACGGGTCGTTGAAATAATCCCATGTGCGACCGATGAAAATTGCGATCGCTGCGATGCCCGGTGAAACACCCACTACATCGGTCAAGAAAATGGCGAAATAAGCTGCAACGATCGTGGTGGTGAGGCTAAAACCTGTGTCACCGATGCCATATGCCAATTTCGTCCAGCGCGAAAGGTGTTCAGTCATAGGGTTGCCCTTCCGGTATCAAGATGGATATTGCGCCTGCGACCTTACAACGCTATGAATAATAATAACACGGAAGCTGCCCTCACCCCAATACAATCTCTGGGCAATCCTCTAATGAATTGTCAAATTTGATTCTAGAGAGTGTTGAAAAAGATTAAGCCATAATTTCACCCTTACCCAACCTCCGCCAAAAATCAAGAACAGATTTTTTGGGGTGATAAAAAAATTCTTTTTTCAACACTTTCTAAAAATGCTGCTCATTGAAATAAATCAAAATAGTTGTATAATAGTAATTGTACCAACATTATCATAATAAAATAGATTGTTCGGCATCATTCAAAAGTGTTTATGAGATGCCTAAACCATTCTTGCATATCTTATACATAGAAAGGAGAACTCAATGCCTGAAATCAAAGATGGGTGTGTAAGACCAGCAGGTGGAGTATTGAAGCCCCCATCGCAATCTGCCCAAGCAACTGGCATGGTTTCAATCCCGGAGGTAAAAAAAATGACAGTTAGTGTAGGAAAAGAAGCAATCGATTTTGAGGCTAATGCTTATATAGAAGGGGTTGGTTTCAAACCGGTCAAACTCTCCGATTACCGTGGCAAGTGGATCGTGCTGTGTTTTTATCCGGGGGATTTCACTTTTGTCTGACCGACCGAATTAGCGGCGGTCGCCGCTCTCTATAAAGAATTTCAAGCATTAGGTACAGAAGTCTTAGCTGCCAGCACGGATAGCCGCTTTGTTCATAAGATATGGCAGGAACAAGAACTGTCCAAGATGGTCAGCGGAGGCGTACCATTCCCTATGCTTTCCGATGCAGGCGGAAAAATTGGCGATGTTTACGGAATTTACGATGAAGCTGCCGGCGTTGATATCCGCGGCAGGTTTATCATCGACCCCGATTTTATCATCCGCGCCATGGAAGTGCTGACCCCGGAAGTAGGCAGAAATCCGAAAGAATTACTGCGGCAGTTGAAAGCTTTCCAGCATGTACACGCAACGGGCGAAGTAACTCCTTCCGGTTGGCAGCCTGGTGATAAAACATTGAAGCCTGGACCTGCCCTGGTTGGAAAAGTTTGGGAAGTGTGGAAACCTGAGTAAGCGAACTAGCAAATATAGAAGCGCTCACCACGTCAAAAGAGAATCCCGTCATTGCGAGTAACCGAAGGTTACGAAGCAATCTGGTATTCTTAGAAAGATTGCTTCAGGCTCCGCCTTCGCAATGACGAGATGGTGGAGAACGCTCCTAATTAACTTACCTGTTTAATACCGATAGAAAAATGCATATGCTATGGAAATGCTCTCAAGTACCTGCCGGTGAAGGCATAGCCGAGCGATTTCCATAGCTTACTTGCTTTCAAGCGCTCAATCCATTTTGTGAGGCATCTCACGATATCCCAATAAAAAAATCAGGACTTCAAGGATAAACAAGAAATATCCTGTAAATCCTGGCAGTCCTGATCTAATCTAATCAGTCGGGGCGGGCGGACTTGAACCTCCGACCCCCACGTCCCAAACGCGGTGCGCAGCCCTTTGGATGAGTGAGAGAAACGGTAAACTCAACTTCATCTCTCCGCTTTGTAGAAGTATTTGATGCCTTCCAAACCCTCGAAATGCTCGTCTTGTGTCCAGAGGATGGCGTCATGCTCACGCACCATGGCAAGGATCAGACTGTCTTCCATTGGCAGATGATGCTGATTGGAAAGCAGAGCGGCGTTCAAAGCCAAGGGCGCAGTCAATTCGATCACTTTACCCTTCATCATGTCTGCGGCGCATATTTCGGCCATGGTCTGGTCTTGGGATTGGAGGATTTTCTTGAACACTTCGTAGAGACAAATCACTGGCACCAGTAGGTGTTGGGTATCTTCAATGGCTGGTTCAAAGAAATCAGCGCATTCGGTGTCGGCAAAGTATTCCAACCACCCAGAGGAATCGACAACGTTCACAGGCGATCTTCCTCGCGCTCGATAGTTGTATCCATGCCTCTGAGCGAGCCGCGCGCTTCTTGGATTGGGCGCTCAGGCACAAAGACGATGCGGTTATCATAGGCAAAGACCAACATTTTTTGTCCCACCTTCACCCCTAGAGCCTTGCGGGCTGCTTTGGGAAGAACCACCTGATATTTAGGAGAGACGGTTACAATTTCCATACGTTTTTCCTATCGAATTAGATTCCGTTGTACAGATTCTAACACATCACGCGAAAAATTTCGCGAAGAAAAACATTATGGGTAATTTCTTCAGTGTGGTCTTGCGGATCAAGTCGGGGCGGGCGGACTTGAACCGCCGACCCCCGCGTCCCAAACGCGGTGCGCTACCAATCTGCGCTACACCCCGATGTGATGACAGTATAAACCGTTGCTGTGGTAATCGTCAAGGCGGAGAAATAGTCATTGATTTACCGGCTTAGGATCGACAAAAAGGTACATCCACATCTGCCAGTTGCTCACCACCGGCTGGATTACGGGTGGGGTTGGCGTTGGGGCTGGTGTACCGCTGAGGGGTGGTAAAGGCACCACCGGCACATCGCCAGAGCGGACCATATGCCCGTCCTGATATGCCCAATTCGCTACGGCTGCCTCAGAATTCGCGTCGGCAATCTGGGTTTTTAAAGTGAGATTCTCGATAGCCAAACTGGTTACTGTAGCAGCCACCAATTCTTTCTGAGCATTGAACGCATGCATCTCCGCCACCCGGCTATTGAAATCCATGAGTAAATAAGCTGCCAGAATTATCCCGCCGATGATCAAGGCATATTTCCAATTAAATCGCAGGTGTTTCATACTTTCATCTTACCTCAAGCTTTAAATCGCTGCAAGAGAATTTAACGATAAAACTAACGAAGAAGATTTTTGGCACATTTATTGCTACCTCATAAAATAGCAAGAAATATGCCATGGTAACAAAAACCCGGTTTATTTCTAAACCGGGCACCAATCGGATCGACATGCCGAAGGAGGGATTTGAACCCTCACGAGCGAATGCCCACTACGCCCTGAACGTAGCGCGTCTGCCAAGTTCCGCCACTTCGGCGTGCGGCACAATTGTAATCTGAAACCAAGTTTTGTCAACCTTTAGCGTTGCGAGCAGTTGAGTTTGATTAATGGCAAATATTTCAAGTACATGCATTGGATCGACATGGGATGGTATCGATTGCTCATATCATCCGATATGGAATTGTCTTATACCGAATTTTTATTCAAAAACATGCGGAATGTTCTCACATGCTATAATCCTTTTCAGGATCAGCCGCGATGGTTGAATTAGTGCAAGAGTTCGTTAATTTGCTGCTTATCCCACCTGGTAATCTTATCTACCACCTGGTTCTAGCATTCTCGATTGTGGGTGCACTGCTCTCGGCGATGAACCAGCACCGCTATGACGACGCCATATTGGGTAAACGAACAGTTGTGGGGTTGGTGCTTCTGCTTGCCTTCCGGCTGCTGCTATTTTTAGGGGCGGCTATCGCCTGGCAAGTGGCTGTTAACGAGCACCTATACCTTCCACCGCTCGACCGAGCAGTAACCCTAGTCAGCCTGGTCATCATCGCCTGGCTTTGGTGTTTTCCTAAACCATACCGCTCGAGCGATATCTTAACGTTTTTATTTGGTTTGGTGATGGTAATTTTCGCCGCGGTTAATTTGATTTTGTGGGTGAACCAGGGTTCTCCAGAGATGCCGTTTAATGGTTATGAAGCAAGTCTGATTAGCCATATTCTAGCATTGATTACTATTGTAGCTAGCAGCCTGATTTTGATAATCCGCCATCCAAATGGGTGGGGGTTTGGTCTAGCTATGTTCATACTTCTGGCAGCCGGACATACCGTTTCGATTATTCTTCCCTCCCCCGACCAAGATTATTCAGGGATAGTAAGGCTCTCCGAAATCATTGCCTACCCACTTCTTTTCACATTACCTCAACGCTTTTATACAGGTATAAATCAACCCTCTGTTTCCGAAGTATCCCTTGAAGAACACCGCCGTCATGGCTTAGATCCCATTTTGCTGCAATCGTTTTTCGCTTTAGGCATAGAAAAAGATCCAGAAAAATTATGTCAATCCATAACGACTGCGGTAGCCCATACCCTGGTTGCCGATCTTTGTTTCCTGGCATCTCCCCCAGACGAACAAGACGATATCGTTTTCGAGAGCGGCTATGATTTGATTCGAGAGGAGCCCTTCCCCGGCTTCTCCGTAAAAGCTCCCAAGCTGCCATCGCTTACATTAGCTTTTCAGCAGAACGAGGTACAGCAGATTCACCCCGATAGTCATGCACCAGATTTGACTAACCTGGCGCATTCCCTTAATATACCCAGTGCGGGAGACCTCTTAGCTGCTCCAATTACCGGCAAAGGTGAAGAAGTAATCGGAGCATTGATTCTTTTGACGCCTTATTCTGGGCGGTGCTGGAGCGAAGAAGACCAATCCACCCTCAAGGCAATCGCTCAATCCCTATCTCCATTATTACAGCGACATATATCTCAAACACCCTACTATGAAGAAATAGCTGTTTTGCAGCAGAAATTACAAGAAGCAGAGCAGGAAATTTATCGGTTGACCTCTCAGGTCAAAGTCTACGAGAGTATGATTGGTGAAGAAAGCCGCCTGGGTGTTGAGCCAGGCAGCCAAATATCAACGATTGAACCGCACTTGGAATTCGATCATCTCGATGGGCATCAGGTTTCCATACCCAAAGAAAACGCCCTGCCTCAGGGTTTTCTGGCAATGGAAGCCCAAACCACCCCTAATGACCAAATAATTGGCGAACTACACCTTGCCCTGGAAGAAATCGACCGGTTGAATAAAAAGATATTTGCATTAGAACAGGCTGATCGTGAATACCTAAACCATCCGGATATTCTCTTACCCTCAGGAACTAAATTGGAAGTGCCCCCCAGCATTGCACAACAACTCGATTCGCCTGTTTCCTCAATCAATGGGTATACCGATTTTCTTTTAGCAGAATCCTTCGGCAGATTAGGACCAATCCAACGGAAATTCGTCGAACGGATTAAATTTTCCTGCGAGCGCATCAACCAGCTTTTAGGCATAACCCCCGAATCCAACCTTTCATTGGTCGAAAGGCTGCAGCTTCACCCAGAAAACTTGAACCTATCAGAGATCATCGACAGCACTATCGAGCG
>JBDKUB010000390.1:0-3281 GCA_039679915.1 Anaerolineaceae bacterium | reverse complement strand
ATAGCTGTATTATGGATGGCATTCAACTGGCTGATTGCCATAGGTCAATACACTTGTTATGTGAAAGCATTTTTCCCTCAGGCGGGATTGCTGTGGGGCGCCTTTGCTTTGGGCGTGGTGGCGTTGGTAGCTGCGGCGCCCTCCTCGCCCGGCGCCGTCGGCGTTATGGAATTAGTATTGGTAGGCGGTTTATCCTTATTTGGGACAGACCCATCGACAGCTTTAGCTTGTGCTATCACGATTCATTTATTTCAATACTTATCCACCGGCTTACTTGGCGCTTATGCTCTGGCGCAAGACGGTGAAACACTGGGTGGTTTGTATCGCAGTGTGCGAAATCTTCGTTCGAATATGAAGGCATAATATTGGTGAGGAAAGCAGGGTAAATTTTGCCATATAATAGGCGGATATTCTTCCTTTATAGGAATTCACTCACTTTTAACGATTGTCAATTTATCCCTTAATGAACATCCTTGTTTGCCTTACTTACTACCGCCCTCATTATTCTGGATTGACGATTTATGCCGAGCGTTTGGCACGCGCTCTGGCAGAATCCGGCCATCAGGTAACCGTGCTTACTTCCCGGTATGACCACAATTTGCCTGCGCAAATTGAACAAGATGGGGTTAAGGTGATGCGACTTAATGTTGCATGGCGGGTAAGCAAAGGCGTGATTATGCCCAGTATGCCTTTTCAGGCTTTCCAACTGGCAAAAAAAGCCGACGTAGTCCATTTACATGTGCCGCAGTTGGATGCTTCTTATATTGCCGTATTGAGCCGGCTGATAGGAAAACCGGTGGTTTTGACTTATCACTGCGACCTGATGCTGCCCAAAGGTTTGGTGCACAAAATTGCCAATCAGGTATCACATCTGGCGAACCATGTCTCGGCTATAGCTGCTAATGTGATTGTGACCAATACGCGCGATTATGCCGAACATTCACCATTTCTGCGACATTATTTGAACAAAGTCCAAGTGATTCAACCGCCAACTGAATTGCCGCCGGTAAGCGAAGCCGAGATCGAACAGTTACGCATGAAAGTGGGCATACAGAACGATGAACAGGTCATCGTCATGGCAGCTCGGCTGGCAACTGAAAAAGGGGTGGAATTCCTGGTCCAGGCTATGCCTGAGGTGTTGGAAAGACATCCCAAGGCGAGGGTCTTGTTCGTAGGGCAGCATGAAAATGTGTTTGGGGAAGAAGCCTATGCGCTCAAGCTGACACCCTTGATCGAACGACTGGGAAAGGCTTGGTCGTTTTTAGGTGTTTTGCCTTCTAAAGAATTGGCTGCCGTTTTTCACCTGGCAAATGTTTTGGTATTACCTAGCATCAACAGCACCGAATCGTATGGCATGGTGCAGGTGGAAGCTATGACGTGCGGTACGCCTGTGGTTGCCACAGACCTTCCCGGCGTGCGCCAACCCGTAGCCATGACAGGCATGGGATTGGTTGTACCGCCTCAAGATGCCAAAGCCCTGGCACATGCCATCAACACGATCCTGGACAACCCAGTCCGCTTTGGCGGGGATGCAGCCGCCGTTGCGGAGCGTTTCTCCTCGAAAACGATTGCACAGCAGTATGTGGCAATCTATAAAAAATTAGCGGAAAAGTCGTGAGTCAAATAAGGCATAATTGTGACGATAGAGAACACACAGGCGTCGAACCCGAATAACGTTCCCCAAGATTTTTTGTGGCTGCACCTGCGCGACCTGCCCTATTTTCGCAGCCTGGTGCGGTCTGTGGAGGCGCGTTTCTACCAGGATATCGATTTGCCTGCTCCTACCCTGGATGTAGGCTGTGGGGATGGCCATTTTGCTTCGGTAACTTTCTCGCGTAAATTGGAAGTCGGTTTGGACCCTTGGGAGGGTCCCTTGCGTAAGGCATCCAAACTGAGTGCCTATCAGGGGTTGATACTGGCGGATGGTGCGCAAACCCCATTTCCGGATGCTGTTTTTGCCAGTGCGGTGAGCAATTCGGTATTGGAACATATCCCTCATGTGGAGGAAGTATTAATAGAAGTTGCCCGTGTGCTCAAACCCGATGCACCCTTCATTTTCTGTGTGCCCAATCATCAGTTTTTAGCGGCTCTTTCGGTGAGCAATGCTTGTGATCGAATTGGACTACATCCCTTGGGCAACGCATACCGAAATTTTTTCAATCACATTTCCCGCCACAAGCATTGCGACCCGCCCGAAATCTGGCAAAGCCGATTGGAATCGGCCGGCTTTCAATTGGAACGCTGGTGGCATTATTTTTCTCCACAAGCGTTGCATTGGGTGGAATGGGGGCATTATTTCGGCTTGCCCAGTTTGATGACGCACTGGCTATTTGGAAAGTGGATTTTAGTTCCCCAGAAATGGAACCTGGCGCTGATCGACAAGTTGATTCGCCGGTTCTATGAGCAGGATCCAATTTGTGAACAAGGAGTCTATACTTTTTACATTGCTCGGCGGAAAGACGCTTCTACTAAATAATTAAAGATAAAAAAACAAGCTGAGGTTTTATTGAATGGTTTGTCAAACATGATTCTATTATTAATACTTTAATCACCTTAAAAAGGGCTTTTGGTTTTGGTATCATTTACGAGCCTGAACCAGACTTTTGACTTCGAATGTTTCGATTTCTAAGGATCATTTTGATAATTTTAAGATAGCCCCCCTCTTCTCCCCCCATTTTTTGCAAAAATGGGGGGATGTCCGCAGGACAGGGGGGCATGGAAAACAAGAATTAATATTTCCCCTCATTACAACCTCACCAAAGTAGAAAAAGGGAGCGAGGGATGAAATAATAATCATAAGTCTAATAATAGAATGGGCTTTGACAAACCACTAGGCTGATTCTATGATTTTTCTTTCATTATAAATTGCAGCTTCTCCCTCCCTGCTTGCGGGGAGAGAGCGAGGGTGGGGTTAAATTTTAATAACCAACGCGCAGCCCTCCATGGATGCTTCCATCGATGGCCGGCGGAGCAATCGAGTCTTGGCGTTTCCATTGCGACAGAACTTTCATTTCCCTGATCCGTTGCACATCCTTATCAGTAATACCGGCTGAGAGCAGGTCTTCAAGACTCACCCCCCTAGCTAGGTAGTCTAGCCCCAAATCGAGTGTACTGTAACGCATGCCGATGGCATATTCATCGCTCACCCCTCGCACCATGTCGGCGGAAGGTGCCTGCTTTTGGACGTGTTGGGGTACGCCCAGGTAACCTGCCATCTGCCTTACCTGCGTTTTATACAGCCCAATCAAAGGCTGATCGGGAAGGTCGTCTACCCCTCCTTT
>JBDKUB010000012.1:0-5818 GCA_039679915.1 Anaerolineaceae bacterium | reverse complement strand
GGATCGTATCAACCGTAGCACCCCGGGCAGCCGCTTCTGCCGCGGCTAATACTTGAAAACCCAATCCTAAACTAAGATTCTCGCTATCATATATACTAACCCGTTTATTGAATGCTGCGGCTGCCATGTTCGCGGCATTCAATATTCCCGTAAATTGTAACGGAGGATGAATTGAAATGATATGGTTATATCCTTGGTGAAATAATTTTTCATACATTTGATGATATACGCCGGCTGATGCAGTTGCCGTGGTAGGAAAGTTTTTCATCTCAGGTAGTGAGGAATAGAAATCCTGGCGAGACATCCCTTTGCCATCTTCGACGGCTTTGCCATCGATCACGACCAAATTGGGAATAATGTTAACTTCCGCATCTTCTGCCAATTTTTCGGGTATGTCTGCTGTACTATCGGTTACTATTGCGATTTTAGAAATGTTCATAAGTTAGATATCTTCCATTATGACAAGCCCTATGGTTTGAGGTCCCAAGATAGATGATGTAGCTTTATTGATTTTGTGCTCGCTGAATGTTGCGGTTGAAAAATGATGGTTGATACGTGAACGCAAGATATGAAAATCCTGAAGCTCAAATCCATCGCCATATATAAGGGCGATATTGTTAATGTTATCGAATTCTAATGCAAATTCCCAAAATAGATCGATACAATGCCGAAGATTTTTAGCTTTGTGCATGGGGATAAGCCGGCCGGTTTCCAGGCACAAACAAGGGGACAATCCAAGGTATTCGCCAACAACTGCTTGTGCCAGGTCTATTAAACCAGACCAGTATAAATATGAAAGGTTTTTAACGCAAAATATCGAATAGATTTTTGGAACAGCGCTGCGAATTTTCTGTTTGATATCATCAATTGGGATATTTCGAGATGCTGAACCGGCAGCTATTTGAACGATAATGCCTAGACCAATGGCGATGGTTTGTGAATCAACTAAGTGAAAGCTTGCAGAATTGGGTAATTTCGCGATCGATTCTTCAATCAGGTAATAGAGTGGATTGATCTGCTTAGAAAGAACAGGAATTATGATTTCATTATATTTCTCATTAAGGCACAAAAGTGTTTTTCGGATATCTTCTTCGGTTGCTGGGTGGTTATTTCGGTTTGTGCAATAAGCAAGAGGTTGTTTTTGTTCGTTTTTATCTTGAATTGAATTTAGCGAATTAGAATCGATACTTATAGGAAGTGTGTGAACCAAATGACTACCCGAGAATTTATCCACAGTATATTGTGCCGTGTCGTCGGTAAGGATGCCGATTCGAGATTTCATGGCTGATTATTCAATAGCGAAGATGAAAAAGTAATGAGGTTGTCCACCATCCTGAACTTCGATTTCTTGATTCGGAAATTTAGCTCGAATGACATCTGCAATTCGATTGACTTCTGATTTGGGAATTTCATTTCCGTAGAACGCGGTAATCAATTCATGATTTTGTGCATCCGCACGTTCTAAAAAGCCCAAACAGGTATCTTCGAGGTTATCACTTGAAAAAGTAAGATTACCATTGAGCAGTGCAATGTATTGCCCTTCTTTAACGGAGACGCCGTCGATTTCCACACTGCGGGTAGCATGTGTAATTTCCCCAGTAATCACGTCGGAGATCGAGTCGCTCATTTGTTCAGCTATTTCATCGAGATCACCATCTGGAGCCAGGCGCAACATAGCAGAGAAACCTTGTGGAATGGATTTGGTTGGAATCACCCTGATCTGTTTTGAGGAATGTCCTGAGGCAGTTTTAGCCGCCGCAATGATATTCTTGTTATTAGGAAGGATGATAATTTTATCTGTCGGCAAGCTATCGATGGCTTCGATGATTTCTTGGATGCTTGGATTCATGGTTTGACCACCCTCGACAATAGCGGAAACTCCAAGGCTGGCAAACACGCGTGAAATCCCCAAACCGGGGCTGACGGCGATGACAGCAATTTGTCCCGGAGATACCGGAGGAAACGTCAATTTGCTATCCCTATTCAATCCATTATTTTCTTCCATCTGGGCAATCAAATTTTCAATAGAAACTTTGGTAATAGTGCCTAGCGACATGGTGTAATCGATAGGCTGATAGCGTTTCTCGGTAGGGACATGGATATGCAGCCGATATAAACCATCTCCTTCACCCAATTGAATGGAGGTTCCGATATCCTCCAAATTTTGGTAAAAACTCTCCATGTTCAATGGATTATGTGGCTTGAAATCTACAACGACTTCGTAATCTTGACCTGGTTCGATACTGGTCAAAGTGTTTTCCAGCTTCATATTTGCCAATGGCTGAACGATTGTGGCTGATGTTTCAAGGGGTAGACCTTTACTATAACGGAGCATTCCCTCCAGGATGAAGAACAAGCCTTTACCTCCCGAATCGACAACGCCTGCTTCTTTGAGTACCGGTAATAGGTCGGGAGTTTTTTGCACGGATTGGTCAGCAACCTCGACGATTTCTTCCAATAAAATATACGGATCGTTTGTATGTTCTAGGGCAGCTTCGGCGCAAGTGGCTACATCTTTAATAACGGTAAGAATGGTGCCTTCGACCGGTCGGACAACGCCTTTATAAGCTGTGTCTCGGGCAGCAGAAAATGCCTTGGCGAACATTTCTGCGTCCATTTGTTCGATATGATCGATCGAGCGGGCAAATCCTCTCCAAATTTGTGATAGTATCACACCCGAATTTCCTCTGGCGCCCATTAATGCGCCGTGGGCAATTGCATGGGCAATTTTTCCAACGTTGCGGTCGGGTAAATTGGCTATTTCTTCGTAAGCAGCCTGCATGGTCAACACCATGTTGGTGCCGGTATCACCATCCGGAATGGGAAACACATTGAGCGCATTGACTATCTGTTGGTTCGTCCGCAGCCAGTTCATGCCAGCTTCGAACAATGCTTTGAAAGCTAATCCATCGATTGTGATATCTTGATGTATATTTTGATATTTCGTTTGTACTTTATTAGAGATTTCCGCACTCATTCGGATGGCTCCTAGAAATAAAAAATAAATCCATTACTCAATCTCACTGACTCGTAATCCCTGAACATGAACGTTAACAGCTTTTACCGGTAAACCCAAAGCTTTTTCGACCTGAAAATGAACTAAGTTCATCACACTGGAAGCCACTGATGAAATGCGCATGCCATATTCGATAATGATATAAATATTGATGACGATTTCATCTCCCTCATATTCGACCTCTATTCCATGAGTCGGATCTTTAACGATGACCTGACTTAATCCATTAACTAGGTTTTTATGTGCCAATCCGACAACGCCATAGGATTCAAGAGCTGCCTGGTAGGCAATTGTAGCAATAGCGCGAGGAGAGACAAAAATTCCGCCTAATGGATTATTATTATCTTTCATGGTTTACCTCTTTAGTTATAACAACTCTGCTTGTAATTGGATACGATATATGGTAAAATTCGCCCGCTTAATGCAGGTTGATTATTATACCCAGAATTCTGGGAAAGGAAGTGATGTAATGGCTAAATGCGCACATTGTGGAAAGAAGACGACTTTTGGTCGCAATCGTCCATGGTCTAAAAAGGCTACACCGCGAAAATTCCATCCTAATTTACAGACGGTCACCATCTTCGAAAATGGACGAAAGGTGCAAAAAGTTTTATGCGCCAAATGCATTCGTACATTGGTTAAAACCCATTAAATTGACGATCGTTTGTGAAACTATTAGAAAATCGCGGCTGTGCCGTGATTTTTTTATTAAACGTGTCTGGATAAATAAATATCCCTTTGGATATTTTATTATGAGAGAATGTATCATTTATCAATTTACAATTATAAATTACCCTGATTTACAAATTTTGAAATAGGAGATAAATCCAAAGATAAAAGGGGATCAAACCGCCGACCATAATCAGAGCAAGTAAAGCGAGCAGTGTTGTAGCCCAATCGATATTAAGGGGATTTTTATCGGAAAATGTTATACGAGCGGCAACGGGTTTCTTGGATGGCACAGGTTCGATGGGTTGAGCTGGAAAAGATGATCGAGTTTCCCGGTCGATTATTTCGGGAGCTGAAGGACTGTTTTGTTCTAAGGGGTGATCGATTGCCTGGGTTGTTGCAGCATCTCGCTCGGTTGCCCCATTGGCGCTTTCTGCCTTGAGATGGATAAGCACTCTTCCCAATTGATCCGCAGTGCGGTAACGAGTAGAGGGTTCCTTGGATAAAACCTTGATAATGATCTGTTCTAACTCACGCGGTACAGCAGGATTGAAGCGATGCATTGGAGGGGGTAATGCCTCCCGATGAAGTTTAGCCAATTCAGCAGCAGAGGAAGCGTTGAACGGAAGCTGCCCGGTCAGCATTTCATACATAACAATCCCAAGCGAATATACATCAGAGGCAGGGGATGGTACGTTCCCAGCCGCTTGTTCGGGGGAGAAATACTGCGGTGACCCCCAAACTATATCGGTCTTCTCATCCGGCTGAATGCTCGCCAGAGCGCGGGCAATGCCAAAATCGGTTACTTTCAGCCGTTTATCGGGGGTTATGATCATATTATGGGGTTTAATATCGCAGTGGATCAGACCAGCCCGATGGGCGTAGCCTATCCCGGCACACGCCTGTATCATCAAATTGATAGTCTCATCCACCGGAAATTTCCCCCGACGCTGGATGAGGCTTTTTAGATCTGTCCCCGGAACATACTCCATGATGATGTATAAACGCCCGGCATCGAAACCGAAATCATGAATCGTTATAATATTGGGATGTGATAAATTAGCGGCGGCTTTAGCTTCCTGATGAAATCGTTGGCAAAATTCTGCATCAGCGGAATAACTTTCGCGCAGGATTTTTATGGCTACATATCTTTCCAACATCAAATCGCGGGCGCGATATACAACAGCCATACCGCCAGAACCCAGACGTTCTTCAAGTTGATAGCGTTTATTCAATATTAGGTTTTCTGTCATAAGTACCAGCCACTCAATATCGGGTAGAATTGTACCACTGCTTTATACGAGATAAAAAATCGCTATAAGAACGGGATATCAAAATAATTTTGTCCATTGACGAGGAAGATCGATTGAGGTGGTTTCAGATTATTTTATATGAATATGAACCGACAAAACTTTGTTAGAAAAAAGAAAGAAGTGCACGTCATACGGCCTTGGGTATTACTTAGCGGTTTCGTGATTGGTGTTGTTCTATTGGGATTAACTTGTTTATTGATGGTTGTTTTTCGCCCAGATTCTTCACAAAGTCTATCTCCCACAGCCGTTGTTCGAGTGATTCCAGCCCCAACTATGACACCAACCATTTTGGCTCAATCCGCCGAACTGCCATCGAGCGAAACAACCTTATCTCCTGGACAAAATTTAGAGAAAGGTCGTCATATCCGGGTAGTAGGAACGGGAGGTGATGGATTAAGGTTGCGTTCTTCTGCGGGATTGGCAGGGGAAATCAAGTTTTTGATTAAAGATGGGGAGGAATTAATCATCGATGATGGACCTCAAGAGGAAGATGGTTACACCTGGTGGCATGTCCAATCCCTCACAGATGAAACTGTATCAGGCTGGGGGGTTTCTGAATATATGGAAGCGATACAAACTCCTTGATTATTTCCTATCTACCTGACAATTTACGAGTTGTCATTGCGAAAGAGCGAAGCGAATGAAGCAATCTTTCTAAAACAAATCATTTTCTATGATTTAAAGTGTGCTTCGGGGCAAAAAACGCCCCTCGCAATGACGGATGATTAAAACTGTCGGTTGAGTAGATTATTTCTGAAATATTTATTTGTTGTGTATTATTTTTTTACTGCTATTTTTTAAATAATGAAGTATCTTAGTC
>JBDKUB010000204.1:0-4989 GCA_039679915.1 Anaerolineaceae bacterium | reverse complement strand
CGGCAAAATCCGAATCAACGGAAATTTGATAAACAACCTGGGCGAGTGTCATTTGATTACTCCTTTTTCAAATATATGGATGATTTGATGGTTAATAGTTACTATTCGATATTTATTAAATCTCCCTATTTATGCCTTCACTTTCTAGATAGGTGCAATAACTGCTTTCACCCACCTTTCAATTTTGAAAGATGATATAAAAATAGCATAAATAAAAGTATTTGTCAATAGAATTCGCGTTATGTAATTCTTTTTGATTTTACTATCCCGCCTAAGGGTCATTTACGATTCCTTATATTATTAACACTTATTTTGCACTTTATTTAAAATTGGATCTCAAGCCATTCGAGCAGGCGAATTCTGCGAGCATATTGGAGAACTTGTCTGGTTTATCCATACACTAGACCCTAAAGGTTTTCTCACCCTTCCAAGTTGCTTTTTTACACGGTATCTTTGCTAAAATTAAAGATGCTTCGCAATGGAAACCTTTAGGGTCTCCTTTTAATGTGAAAGTGCAAAGATAGAATTAATTAAAATAATTGGCTTTCACTACCACAACTTTGAAAGCCAATTATTCATCTCGATAATAAGTTATCGTTTGTACGCAGGCGTATAGAAAGGTTTTTTGACGATTTTTGCTTTTACAGGTTTCTCCCGAATGAGAATCTCTATTTCAGTTCCAGGAGCAGAATATTCCCTGGGCACATAAGCCATTCCTAGATATTTTTTGGTTGTGGGAGAAAACATACCGCTGGTAACCCATCCGATTTCTTTCCCATCTTTTACTACCGGATAATGTTCTCTGGCTACTCCTTTTTCGATCATCTCGAAACCAACCAAAGTGCGCTTTGTTTTTTCCAATTTTTGTTTTAAAAGCGCATCTCTTCCGATAAATTCTTTATCATAACTTATTGCAAAACCGAAACCGGCTTCGACAGGAGAGATATCCGCAGATAATTCATGACCATACAGCGGCATACATGCTTCGAAGCGCAAACTATCTCGCGCAGCCAAGCCGATGGGTAATACGCCTTCGTTCGCACCTGCTTCCAATATCCCCTCCCATACCTTTTTGGCATGTTTCACCGAGAAAAACAGCTCGAATCCATCTTCGCCAGTATAACCCGTTCTGCCCATTAAAACCGGAACGTCTTCAAAAATAACGTCTTGGGCAGCCGTGAAGCGTGCTACCTTAGTGATGTCGATATGAGTCAAGCGATCCATAATTTCCGGCGCCTTTGGACCCTGAAACGCGAGCATATAGGTTTCATCGGAAATATCGCGGATGTCAACTTGATAACCATCGGAATGAGATTTTACCCAGGCAACATCTTTTTCTCGATTGGAGGCATTGATTGCTAAAAAGAAATAGAATCGATTGTCTTGGTTTTTATCATCTGGTAATTTATATACAAAAAGATCATCAACACAACCTCCATCAGCATAACAGAAAATCGCATAATGGGCATCAAAAAGCTTCATCTTCCTTACATCGAAGGTAACCAGCTTATTGACAAATTCTTCTGCATCCGGACCGCGTACTTCCATCTGCCCCATATGATCGATGTAGAATAGTCCAGCATTCTGTCTGGTAGTGTTGTGTTCCTGGATAGGACCGCTCGTATATTGAACAGGCATTTCCCAACCTGCAAACGGCACTAATCGTCCCCCGTGTTCAAGATGCCATGTCCTCAGCTCAGTATATTTCAGCAAATCAGCCATATGCATATCCTCAGTTATCTTCCCTTGATTTTTTACTTTATTATATAACCTAAAACATCATTTCATTCAACTGTTTAATCGATTCCCGTGGAGGACGGATACGAGATTCCGGTAACCTGTTTAATGGTGTATCGGGTAGGTTATAGATATCCACTAAGGATTTTTGTTCGGTATTGATATATATCAAGCCGGTTAGCAATATTCTCTTTGCATTTGCCTCCTCAAGCACTTGCATGGCAGATGCCCGATCGGTTGGATCATAAGACCTTTCTAGTTTCTTCAATATTATGGAGGAACCATCGTGAAGGGTCACTTCTTTATCTTCACCTTCTTCATAATCTACTGTAATTTCTTCGGCTGGGGGTACATATGCTAATTCGTGTAATGCAACCTCGTGTTCCTTGCCCCATGCATAGGAATGTAGCGTTGAATCTTGATTATTGAAGGTAACGCAAGGGCTGATAATATCAATAACTGCCACACCATTATGACTCAGTGCAGCTTTGATCAATTCTTTCACCTGTTTTGGATCACCTGCAAAAGATCTGGCTACAAATGTAGCATGACCAACCAATGCCTCCCAAGCAATATCAACCGGCATGTACAGGTTAGTACCCTGGCTTTTAAGCGTCAAGCCTCTCTCTGCTGTCGCAGAAAATTGTCCTTTGGTTAGCCCATAAACCCCATTATTTTCGACAATATAAACCAGGCGCATATTGCGGCGGACTACGTGTTTGAATTGCCCCATACCAATGCTTGCTGTATCGCCATCACCACTCACACCAAGGCCTTTTAAGGTGTGATCCGAAAATAATGCACCAGTAGCCAACGATGGCATCCGTCCATGAAGTCCATTGAATCCAAATGAACGGCCGAGGAAGTACGCTGGACTTTTACTGGAACACCCAATTCCACTGAATTTTACAACCGTTTCTGGGAGAATATCCAATTCATAGCAGGCTGATATGATCTGATTGGCAATCGAATTATGTCCACATCCCTGACATAATGTACTTGGGTTACCTCGATAATCTGCTTTGGATAGACCGATTAAATTTACTTGATTACGAAGAGCAGTTTGATTAGCCACGGTTATTCTCCTCATATTTATTAATTGAATTACTAATAAATTTGGCTGTTATAGGTAAGCCATCGATGTAAGCGATAGAAATCAAATGCGTCGCCCAATCAGGACATTCCAGCATCAAAAGTTTGTGAAGGTGACCATCCCTGTTCAATTCGACAACATAATTCCGGTCGTGACTTCGGATGAATTCACCCACTTCCTCTGAAAATGGGATTGATCGAACTCGCATAATATCGCAAGAAATACCTTGTTCCGATAATATATATTTAGCTTCTTGTACGGCTGGATCTGTCGAACCAAATGCAATAATCCCGATTTGGTTATCTGGTTCTTGACAAATGACCGCTTTGGGCAATATCTTTTTGGCATATTCAAACTTCTTTTTCAATCGATCAAGAAGATCATGCCAAGTTTTCGGGTCTTCACTATATCTGCCATATTCGTCATGACCGGTTCCACGAGTGAAATATGCTGCTGATGGATGTCTATTTCCAGGAAGTGTGCGATAGGGTATTCCGTCGCCATCGATATCTTTATATCTGCCCCAATCGCCCTTCAATTTTTCGAGGTCCTCTTCCCATAAAATTTTCCCACGATCCATAGGTGTATCGGGATATTCAAAAGGTTTAGTCATCCATTGATTCATCCCAAAATCCAAATCCGATAAAATTATCACAGGCGTTTGTAAACGTTCCGCAATATCGAAAGATTTCCAACCAAACTCGAAACATTCATTAACTGAACCCGGTAATAAGATGACGTTTTGTGTATCACCATGCCCCATGAAATTGGCAAATATGAGGTCTCCTTGAGCAGTCCGCGTGGGAAGGCCGGTGCTGGGGCCCACCCTTTGCACATCCCAAACGACAATCGGGACTTCTGCATAATAAGCCAATCCCATATATTCCGTCATCAAGCTTAAACCAGGACCTGAAGTGGAGGTCATCGCCCGCAACCCCCCCCAGCCAGCGCCAATAATCATACCAATTGCAGCAAGTTCATCTTCTGCTTGAACAACGGCAAAGGTATTTTTTCCCGTCTCGGGGTCTTTCCGTAATTTGGGCAGATATTCCTGAATCATTTCCGGCATGGTCGTAGCTGGTGTTATCGGATACCAACCGACAAAATGAACGCCGCCATAGATAGCACCTAAGGCGCCGGCCGTATTACCATCTGCCATGATATAACCCGATGTCAAATTCATCGGCTCTACTTTATAGGGATCTTTTTTGGTCAGATTCTCAGTTGCCCATTGAGCTGCTGCTTTTACCACCTGAAAATTCATTTCGATAGGGGTAGTCTTGCCTTTGAAATGAAAATCGAGCGCTGAATAGATCTTTTCGATGTCGATATTGAGAATATTGGCTAATACTCCCACATACACCATATTGGCTACATAATCACGCCGGTCCGAAGGAATTCCTTGGTCTTTAATCACCTGCTTCACAGGCATTGGGTAGCAAACAATATCCTCCCGGGATGTGGGTAACTTGATATCATCTGGATAAAACAACACGCCACCCGGGCATACACTTTCCATATCTTTGAGGATAGTTGTTGGGTTCATCGCCACCACAATCTCTTGTTCTTCCCGTCGAGCCAAAAAACCATCCTTACTCACCCGAATGGTGAATGAGGTGGGTAGACCTTGAATATTGGAGGGGAATAAATTCTTTCCAGAAACTGGAACGCCCATCTTGAAAATTGCTCTTAAGATGGTGAGATTAGCGGTTTGACTCCCCGAGCCATTGACTGTGGATACTGTGATTGAAAAATCATTAACAATATCGGATCTATCTTGGATTAACGCTCTTTTTTCAAGGGTGTTAATGGCTGCCATACCTTCTCCTTTTGTAATATTTTTCATTCTGATGTTGATAATGGTTTGAGATGTAAAAGGTGGTGGATCATGTTCGAATGCTCTACTAATACTCGATATCCTTCATAATAATCCCCCGATTCGATTAGATCGACCATCCGCTCATGATAATCCCACACTTTTTCTAGATATTCTAAACCGGCGTAATCTTGCAACCCCACCGATTCATAAGCTTCCCAATAGGCTTCTAAAATGCCTTGGACAAACGGATTTTCCAAACGCTTATAAATTAGTAAATGTAATTGTCGATGCTCCTGATGTGGGATTTGAATTTGGGGATTGCGCAATTTTTTCCAAGCGC
>JBDKUB010000374.1:0-2238 GCA_039679915.1 Anaerolineaceae bacterium | reverse complement strand
ATGTGGTAATTGTAAGCGATGGCTTTCAGGTACATAACGAATAAACCACCTGCCGGAGATCCATAAGCGCACATTGCCCGTGATTCTTATCATTAATCAATAGGAGCAAATATGCAATACGGCTATTTTGATGACCATCGCCGTGAATATGTAATCACGCAACCCGATACCCCTCTACCCTGGATCAATTACTTGGGATCTGAAATCTATTTTGGTTTGATCTCCAATACAGCCGGAGGTTACTCTTTTTATAAGGATGCCCGATTAAGACGGTTAACAAGATATCGATATAATAATTTACCTTTGGATACAGGCGGCAGGTATTTCTATATTCGGGACGATGATGCAGTCAGGTACTCATCGAAGCCTCTTTACTGGTCTCCTACTTGGCAGCCAATCCGTCAAAAACTGGATGAGTATGAATGCCGGCATGGCTTGGGATACTCGATTATTCGTTCCAGCCTGGCTCAAATCGAAGCTAAAATTCGCTACTTCGTACCCTTAAACCAGAACCTGGAAATTTGGGAAATCACCCTGACCAATCACCGGCATCGGCATGCTAACCTCTCTATCTTCTCAGCCATTGAATTTTGTCTATGGGACGCGCTGGATGACGCAACCAATTTTCAGCGCAACTACTCCATTGGAGAGGTCGAAGTTGCCGACGATGTGATTTATCATAAATCCGAATACCGCGAACGAAGAAACCACTTCGCATATTTTGCTTGCTCTGAACCCCTGGCAGGGTTCGATACAAAACGAGAGGCATTTTTTGGGCCATACCGCGGCTGGGAATCACCGGCTGCTGTCGAAAGGGGTTATACCTCCAATTCGATTGCGTGTGGTTGGCAGCCTTTTGGATCACACCATATCAAACTTTCGCTGCAATCTGGCGAACAAAAAAAGGTCATCTTCCTGCTTGGGTATCATGAAAACCCTGTCGATGAAAAATTCGATCCACCCACTAGTCAAAATATAAATCGACATACGGTGAAAAAAGTAATCAGCCAATATTGTGATGCCGAAATGGTCGAAAAATCTTTTCAATCCTTGAACGCTTATTGGGAAAACCTATTAAGTGTAATGCAGGTGCATACTCCCGATGAGCACACCAATCGGATGGTCAATATCTGGAATGCATACCAGAACATGATTACCTTCAATCTATCCCGATCGGCTTCATATTTTGAAAGCGGAATCAGCCGTGGCATAGGATTTCGCGATTCCAATCAGGATTTATTGGGCTTTGTTCAGCTTGTGCCGGAACGAGCGCACCAAAGACTGCTCGACCTGGCTGGAACCCAATTGCAAAATGGGGGCGCATATCATCAATACCAGCCACTAACCAAGAAAGGCAATAATGATGTAGGTACCAGTTTCAACGACGATCCGCTTTGGTTAATCATGGCTGTGGCAGCATACATCAGAGAAACGGGCGATTGGGATATTCTGGACGAACCCACTCCCTTTGATTCGAAGCCAGGCACTGAAGTTCCCCTTTATGTCCATCTGCAACGTTCGATACAATATGTACTAGATCGTATTGGACCTCATGGGTTACCCTTGATTGGAAGAGCTGATTGGAACGACTGCTTGAATTTGAATTGCTTTTCGGATACCCCCGGACAATCCTTTCAAACCACCATGAATAAAGATGGAAAGGTCGCCGAAAGTGTGTTCATTGCCGGATTGTTCATTTTAGCAGTCGGGGAAATGATCCAGATGGCAAACCATCATGGCAATCATCAGGAAGCAGAAGAACTTCATAATAAAGCAGAAGCCATGAAAGAGGTCATCTGGAAATCGGGGTGGGATGGCAACTGGTTCCTCAGGGCGTACGATGACTTCGGTGACCCGCTTGGGTCACATCTATGTGAAGAAGGTCAAATCTTCATCGAGCCGCAGGGAATCTGCGTTATGGCAGGGTTAGGTATCGATGATGGACGTGCAAAACAAGCCCTCGATGCAGTGGCTGAGAGGTTAGCCACCCCTGATGGTATCGTTCTCCACCAACCTGCCTTTACCCGTTACTACTTGCACCTTGGTGAGATATCCTCTTACCCACCTGGGTATAAAGAAAACTCGGGCGTTTTTTGTCATACGAATCCATGGATCATGATTGCCGAGACAAAAATCGGCAGAGGGGACAAAGCATTCGATTATTATTTACGCATTAACCCGTCCTACCGTCAAAATGTCAGCGAGATTCACAAATGTGAACCCTACGTCTATGCGCAG
>JBDKUB010000153.1:0-3430 GCA_039679915.1 Anaerolineaceae bacterium | reverse complement strand
GAATTCAGCAATTGCCAGTTGAGGTAAGATCGGTGGAGCAATATTCGATACCAATTTGAGGCGCTTGATTTCTTCCAAATAACGTCCTGGCGCTATCCACCCCACTCGAAAACTGGGAGAAATATCTTTAGAGAAGGATGAGCATAATAATACCAACCCGTTTTTATCGTAAGCTTTGGCGACATTAGGCCGCTCTCCCGAAAAAAATAATTCTCCATTGATATCATCTTCAATCAGTGGGATTTCATGTTCTGCTAACAATGCCACCATCTCGGCTTTGCGTTCATTGGGCATCAGACTGCCCAGCGGATTATTGAAGTTTGTGATGAACAAACAGGCTTGCACCGATTGGTGCTCGATTGCAAAACGCAAAGCATCGACACTGATGCCGGTTACGGGATGGGTGGGGATTTCCAGGGCACGCAATCCTTGCGCTTCGAGCGTCTGCAGCAGGTTGAAAAAGGTGGGCGATTCGATGGCTACCGTATCACCCGGTTTACACGTTGCTTGTAAAGCCAGACTTATGGCTTCACCACATCCGGAAGTAATCAAAACATCCTCCGGAGCCAAGCGGCAGCCATATTGATATGAATGTTTTGCCACTTGCACCCGTAATTCATCGCAGCCCTCGACAACCCCGCATACATTATGCCGAAAATCGGGTTTACGGGAAATCGATGCCAATATCCGGTTGAGGCGTGCGGTGGGGAGCAGGTTGGGATCGGGAAGCGCTGTACCAAACTGTACCATTCCGGTTCTCATTTGGTCATGATATATTTTCATGACCAAATCTTGGACACTGATATCCGCTGAATTGAGGGTGGTATGTGAAATTGGGTCAGGGTTGGGTAACCCGGGTAATTGCCGTAATCGGACGTAGTACCCCGATTGAGGTCGGGCTTCGATTAAGCCTTTATCTTCCAATGAGCGGTAAGCTTGCATTACAGTGGTGATGCTAACCCCTCGTTTGCGGCTGAGTTCGCGCACTGAGGGGATGCGGTCTCCCAGGCGAAAAGAGCCGGATTTGATCATCGCTGCGATGTCGTCCGCGATTTGTTCGTAAAGGAAATCTTGTTTTGTTTGTGTGGCAAATGCATCCATAACACTTTAATTTTACATAGTTTTTTCAAGAAATAATAGATACAGTTGGTTAACAAAAAACCATAACAGTAAAATATTATATCGCACTGTTATGGTTGCAATTCCTATATGGTGCATCTGTTATTTATTTCAAAAATGTCTATAATAAAAACATGAAAACACAATTTTTTACCAATACACAAACATATCCGACAATATCGGGTGCTGAAAAAAGCCCTGATATAGTGACCTTGCGGGAAAACGAAATCATGCGGCTGAAACATCAGAGAAAACAACTTCGTATACAATGTCTGAGTGGTATTGCCTGGATAACCCAACCCAATGATGAGGATGATTACATTCTCTATGGGAATGATTTTATCGATATTACGAAAAAGGGACTTGTGTTGGTACAGGCCATGCCCGAGGCAAAAATAAGTGTGTGGAAAAACAAGAGAGCGTAAAAGAATAAATGCCGAATGACCTCTCGAAGAATTTACCCCGCAGTGAATTAGAAGAGAACATTCAATGAAGATTATTCTCTTCTTCCTCCTCCTTTACCCCTTCTCCCTTTATTTTCCTTATCGTTCAGGATAAATGTAAGGGAGAAGGGGATGCATTATTTGAGCAGCATCCCCCCTTTTATTTTTCAAGTGATAAAAACCAGTTTTTGGAATTATTGGATGACAGGTTTGACTTTTACCCTGCGCTCGGAATAATACAATCCGGCTAGAATCAGAATCAACCCAGCGATGGCCATCCAGGTTATCCTTTCATGCAGAAACACGGCAGAAAGGATAATCGAGATAACCGGAATGAGATAGATATAGATGCTTGTCTTAACTACTCCCAACACATCCAGAGCAAAATTCCAGGTGATGAAACATAAAGCAGAAGCGCCTACGGCTAAAAACAGCATGTAAATCAAATTGGGGATCGATGTAAAGCGGACTAAATTGAACTGAAAATCGAACATATTCAATACAGGGAGGGTAAAGATCAATCCATAGATGAAAATCCTGCGGGTAATTTGAATCGGATGATAAGGAAAAGCGTTGATTTTCTTAATGGCAATGCAATAAACTGCCCATGCTACGGCTGATAAGATAGCTAATATATCACCTAATGGATTGAGTTTGAGAACAATTTCCCCATTATAGGTGATTAGCGCTATCCCGATAATCGATATGACAAAACCGATGAAAAAGCTAGGCTGAAGCTGTTCGTCTTTGAGCAGAAAGTATGAAAAAATGCCGGTGAAAAAAGGAGTCACCGAAAGGAGTATTCCTACATTAGAAGCCAGGGTGTAAGTGAGGGCGGTGTTCTGTAAGATGAAGTACAGGGTAACCCCGCAAAAACCTGCAACAATGAATAAAAGCTCTTCTTTAAGGCTTTTTATTTTCAAGATATGGGGGTAGATTAAAAGTAAAACAAGATAGGCAATCAGGATTCTGAAGAAAAGAATTTCGATTGGAGAAAAGCTTTCTAATAAGACTTTGGTGATGATAAAGGTTGTACCCCAAATCATGATGGTGATAAACGCGGCGAGATGTCCTTGGGTCGATTTCTTTTTATCCATGTTAGGTCTTCTTATGTGTCGGGAATGTATGTGCTTTGAAGCCCGATTGTAGCACAACTTTTCATTGGAAGCCGGGATTGATTTGGTTTTCCAAATGTTATTGAGGTAAAGGGAATTTTACGCAGCAGGCAAAACCATGCTCCAGGTTGAAGGTAACTTTTCCCCCTAATTGCTGTTCACCCAGGGTGAAGACAATTTGTAAACCGAGTTTACTTTCATTCTGGAAATCAAAATCGGGAGGAACACCAATCCCATTATCCGCTACGATAAGTGAAACTTCATCTTCCGGGGATTTGGTCAGTGAAATGGTTATTAAACCTTCTCGATTGTTGGGGAAAGCATATTTCAGAGCGTTGGAGACAAGCTCGTTGACAATCAATCCGCAGGGGATGGCGGTATCGATCATCACAATGATTGGTTCGGCATTGAGCGAAATATCGATCAATTCTGGATAGGCGTTGTAACTTTGGAGTAATAAGCCGATCAACTCGTTCAAATATTCTGCCAAATCGATGCTGGATAAATTGCGGGATTGATACAACCGCTGGTGAACCAATGCCATAGAGCGAATGCGGTTTTCCATATCCTTGAACACACCGATTATCTGTTTGTCATTTATGAAATCCGTTTGTAGCGCAAGCATGGAGCTGATCATTTGCATGTTGTTTTTAGTACGGTGGTAAAGCTCTCTTAGAAGAGCTTCTTTTTCTTCCAAGGTAGCTTTCAATTGGATTTCTGCTTTTTTACGTTCGCTGATATCTCGGATGGATT
>JBDKUB010000458.1:0-7720 GCA_039679915.1 Anaerolineaceae bacterium | reverse complement strand
TCGATTGTTTTTCACATTATAATCGAGCATGCAATCGATAATCGTTTTATGCTAAAATGCACCCTTATATACTATTCATGAAGAAGAAAATACAATGAAAAACATCATTCAACCTCTCAAAGGTACTCGGGATTTTTATCCTCAACAAATGGCGATACGGACCTGGCTTTATGGAAAAATTCGTAAAATTTCCGAATCGTTCGGATATCAGGAATATGATGGTCCTTTCTTGGAATCCATCAACCTATATGCAGCGAAATCGGGTGAAGAACTGGTTAAAGAGCAATCGTATGTATTCCCGGACCGGAGCGGAGATCTCATTACTTTAAGACCTGAATTAACTCCTTCCTTAGCGCGAATGGTTGCGCAAAAACAAGCCCAATTAATCTTCCCCCTTCGCTGGTGGTCATTTGGACCATTCTGGCGTTATGAGCGCCCTCAAAAAGGCAGATCACGCGAGTTTTTCCAGTGGAATATCGATTTAATCGGAATAGACACACCGGAAGCTGATGCTGAATTGATTTCCATTATTGCCAGCTTTTTCGAGGAAATTGGATTGTCACCCCAGCAAATCCGAATTATGGTCAATAACCGCAAATTAATCGACGCCGAACTATCTGAATTGGGCATACCACCCGAAAAACAAATAGGCTTATTCAAAATAATCGACCGCCGGAATAAATTATCTCCCGCAGATTGGGAAGCATATGTAATAGATTATGGATTAAGTGCATCCCAATTAGAAGCGCTGAAAGCTATCCTTAATGACTTATCTTTGTGGAAAAAATCCCCAGAACTTGTTACCATTTTCGAAACATTGGAAGCCTTTGGGACTCGCGAGTATGTTCAGTTCGATCCCAATATCATTCGCGGTTTAGACTACTACACAAGCATCGTTTTCGAAGCACAAGAAATCCAAGGAGATATAAGGCGTGCAATTCTTGGCGGCGGCAGGTATGATAATTTATTAGCAGATGTGGGGGGGCAACCCCTACCAGCTACGGGATTTGCCATGGGGGATATGGTCATTTCGTTACTCCTCGAAAAATATAACTGCCTTCCGAAGGATATTGGAGAGACACCCGCACCAGTACTGGTTACCGTTTTCGATCGAAATACCAGATTGGCGTCATTTACTCTAGCAACCCAATTGCGACGTAGAGGAATAAATACCACCTGCTATCTTGAACCCGATAAGCTATCTAAACAATTAAAATATGCCGATAGATTGGGAGCTCGAATTGCATTGATGATTGGACCAGACGAACTGACGAATAATGCGGTTACCATAAAAGATTTGCAAGCGGGTGAACAACAATCCGTAAATCGCTCCGAGGTGATTGATAAGATACGGGCAATTCTTGAAAAGCCTTCGACTTAATGATAAAATATCGCCCTAACGTGGTGCCAGTAGCTCAATGGCAGAGCACCTGACTGTGGATCAGGTGGTTGTGGGTTCGAACCCCATCTGGCACCCTGATGGGGATATTTCAAAATGTATCTATTTACCTGAGCAAAGCGAAGGATCTCTTCATTAATTTAAATAAAATACATCGGAGTATTTTACTCCCCTCAAATTTAAATTTTACTGATTGGATTTTCCCCTTTTTATTTTCGAAGCGTTTCGTAGATAGCTTCAATATGAGCTGGAGTGCTTCCACAACACGCACCAATGAGCTTCGCGCCAGCTTCATGAACCTTGCGGGCGTAATCTCTCATTAGGTCAGGCGTGCCATCATAGACTACCTTTTGGTCGACCATTTTGGGTAAACCCGCATTGGTTTTTGCGACCAGTTTGGCTTGCGGTTCCGCTTCATGCATTTCTTTTATTGACGTAATCAATTCTGCGGGTCCTCTACCGCAGTTTGCGCCCATGGTATTAACATGATATTCCTGAAGAAATTTCACTGCCTTTGCTGGTGTAACACCCATCATGGTTTTGCCATGCGTATCGAACGACATGGTTGCGGAGATCGGCAGATCGCTTACTGAACATATCCCTTCGATTGCAGCTTTCAATTCATTGAGATCGCCCATAGTCTCGATCCAAAAAACATCGATGCCTCCATCTGCCAAGGCTTTCGCCTGGTCAGCGAATGCCAATTTCGCTTCATCGAACTCGATTTTCCCATATGGTTTAATTAATTCACCTAGGGGTCCGATTGAGCCTCCTACCGCAACAACTCTGGATGCCTGTTCGGCTTCGGCCTTTGCAAGTTGGGCTGCCTTTAAATTCAACGGATAGACTTGGTCCTCGAGGTTGAAACGGTTCAAGCGGTAGCTGGTTCCTCCAAATGAATTCGTCACGATGACCTGTGCGCCGGCATCGATATAATTTTTATGGATTATACGAATATTTTCTGGGTGAGTATCATTCCATAATTCCGGCGACTCGCCCGGTTTCAACCCCATTTGGATTAACATGGTGCCCATAGCGCCATCCAGAATGATGGTATTTTCTGTATTCAATAATTGAAGGAATTTATTCATAGTCTGCTCAGGAAATTAAGTTTCGGTTTCAATTGGATAAATCAGTATACCAAATAAGTCTATAATAACCTAACGTGATTCGAATGTTGAATTCGAAAACTATATTTATCTCCTCGGAATTACCCCATTAAAAATGGCGAGGGTGGGATTTGAACCCACATCCAAGGGCTTATGAGTCCCCTGCTCCACCTTTGAGCTACCTCGCCGTTATATAAAGCGGCAACATATTACTACGCTCAGGTTATTTTGTCAATCAAAAGCGTTGAAATTGATCCAACACCGAAAGCGACAATGAATATTCCCGATATTCTATTGACCCAGACTAATCCTGCCGGCTTAAATCCTTTTCGGATAAAATTAACTCCACTGCTCAACATCAGCCACCAAGACAACGAACCACTAAATACGCCTAGCACCAACCATAATCCTAATTTATTCGTCGATGAACCCAGACCCAAACTGGCGAATATTGCCAAAAAAGACAAGATAGTCAATGGATTTGTGATGGTCAACAGAAAAGTGGATAAATAAGCATTTACCAAACCACTGGATTGGCTTTCTTGTATTGTATCACTGGGTTTTGATAAAAATGCTTTTATACCCAGGTATATTAAAAATATGCCACCAATCAATTTGAACCATACTTGCTGATCAATCAAGAGATCCGAGACTATCGTGAGCCCCAGGGCTGCAATTAGCCCATAAATAGCATCTGCACTAGCGGCTCCCAATCCGGTGGCAGCACCCATCTTCCACCCATTAATCAGAGATCTTCGGATACATAAAATTCCTATCGGTCCAACAGGCGCGGCGATGGCGAATCCAATAGTAAACCCTTTAAGTAAGATTGAAAAATCCATGCTGGCTGTTTTATTCCCTAAATTTAATAATTCGATTATTTAGAATTTTCGATCTACAATGTAATTGGTAAGGTTTTCCAAGGCTGTTTTTTCAACGCTATCTGAATGGTTGGCAAATATTTCCCTCCCATGCACAACAAAGCGCTTGGCTTCTTGGAATGCCAGGGAAATTGCATCACTGTTTCTAATCGAATCAATCAAATTTTCCATTTGATCTTCAAATGGATTATTTCCATTCGAAAATATTTCAAGAATAGTTCGGTCGTTGGAATTCTCGAAATAATAGATTGCTGGTAATGTAATAATTCCTTGTCTTAGATCACTGGCAACAGGCTTCCCAATGGTTATTTGTTCCCCAGTAAAATCGAGTATATCATCGACAATTTGAAACGCCATCCCAATATCGTAACCGAATCGCTTGAATGATAAAATTATTTCTTCATCCGTTGTACTGAGCATGGCAGCCGCCATAGCTGAAAGCTCAAAGAGAGAAGCAGTTTTAGCATAAATGCGCTGATAATATTCATTGCGATCGATAATCCCGCGGCTTGCAAATAATTGGGTTATTTCTCCATTGGCTATCGTAGCCAGCGTTTTAGAAAAAATCTTGATCAATTCAGCGGATTCGGTTTCTGCTGCCAAAGTAGCTGCTCTGGCAAAAATATAATCCCCGGTCAATACAGTCGCTGCAGGTGACCATTGGGCATTGAGTGTAGCAATTCCCCTCCTCAATAAAGCGCCGTCGATCAAATCATCATGAACAAGTGTTGCCGTATGCAACAATTCAATCGCGGCGCTTAATATGATCAATTTATCGATCGAACCACCTAACATCTTACCTGTGAGGAGTGTAATTGCAGGTCGAATCCTCTTTCCGCCTGAGGAAAGTAAATGTTCTATTGCCGCGTTGATTTCAGGATGATGCCCATCAGTATTGGCGCGCATCACTTCTTCTACTCTGTCGATGTATTCTTGTATCGGGTAAATAAAATTACCAGTGTTCAAGTTCTATCTCTCAAACGAAAAACCTTTTTTGCATTTAACGTGGTTTGTTCGATAACTCTTTCTAATGACAGGTTATGTAATTCTGCTACCTTATTAGCTATATTGATTATATAGGCTGGTTCGTTTCGTTGTCCGCGATAAGGATGGGGTGTTAAAAACGGCGCATCTGTTTCTAATAATAAATGATTTAGTGGTATTTTTGAAACGGTTGTTTGTAATCTTTTTGCATTGTTGAATGTAATTGGTCCTGAAATACCTAAATAAAAACCCATATCGATTGCTTTTTGGGCAATATTAATGTTCTCTGAAAATGAGTGTAACACACCCGGTGATTCCAGTAGATGAGAATTTTCGATTTTTAATTGGGTTATCCACTCCAATAAAATCTCCATGACATCATCCCTAGCCTCACGGTTATGGATTATGACGGGTAAATTCAACTCTTTGGCAAGATTTAATTGCATTGTAAATAATTGTTTTTGATAATCGATAGGATTCGACATTCGATAATAATCCAAACCGATTTCTCCAAGGGCTACTACATGTTGATGAGCAGCCAGTTTTTTCAACTGGGAGTATAAATCGATTTCTTCTTTGATAGCTTGACTATTCGGATGTATCCCCACCGCAGAGTAAATGCATCCATATTTTGTTGATAGTTTTATGGCGTGTTCGCTCGATTGAACATCGACTCCGGGATTAATAATACAAGTGACACCTGCGAGTTGTGCATCTTTAATTATTTTTTCGCGATCATCATCAAAAACTTCGAAGTCAAGGTGGCAATGGGTATCGATTAATTCCAATAGTCTAGATTCCATAATATAAATTATCAAACGTTAAAAAATGAGAGACACATTAATTATATCAACTCATCAGAGTATTGGGTGACCAATTCTTAAAAATAAATCGTTCTCATTTCAATAGAAAACCCGCTTTTAACTAAGATATAATTTATCCCAATTATGAATAATTCAAAAATCTATTCATAATAATTTGTCAGATCACGTTGAAGTTTCTATTGATTCTATGAATATAAAAAGTGTTGCTATCGCCATGAGTGGCGGTGTAGATAGCTCAGTAGCGGCAGCCTTGCTCGTGCAGCAAGGTTATCAGGTGATGGGTATGACCCTGCACTTATGGCGTGAATTCGAAGAAGACGCCAACCACAATTCTACATCCGAAGCTATTTCACAAGCAAAAAAGGTGGCTTCTATTCTTAACATCCCCTTTTATACTGTGGATGCTCGCAAACCTTTCTATGATTCTGTTGTAAAATATTTTTTACAATCATATTGGGATGGAATCACACCAAATCCATGTTTATTATGCAATCGAGAGATAAAATGGGGCTACCTGTTGAAACAAGCTTTGGAGATGGGCGCGGATTTCTTGGCAACCGGCCATTATGCGTGTATCGAACAAGATGACTCGAATCAGTTCATATTAAAAAGAGGATTTGATGCTGATAAAGACCAATCGTATGTATTGCATGGTTTAAATCAAACGCAATTATCGCATTCGATTTTTCCTCTCGGATCTTATACAAAAACAGATATCCGGAAAATAGCTCATGATTTGAATTTACCGGTTGCAGAAAAAGAAGAAAGCCAGGATTTATGTTTCGTTGCTGATAGTGATTATCGAGCTTTTATCTTAAGAAATACTTCAAACGAAATTAAACCCGGATTGATTATCAATTCACAAGGTGAAACGATTGGTCAACACAAAGGGCTTGCATTTTATACAATAGGACAAAGAAAAGGGCTTGGCATTTCCTCAGCAACCCCCTATTATGTTTTGAGAAAAGATATAATAAATAATCAATTGATTGTAGGTAAATCAAATGAACGAGCCAGGAATGATCTATACGCCGGGCAAGTCAATTGGATTTCGGGAACGCCACCTCAACACTTGGAAAATATTAAAGTCATGGTTCGCTATCGATCTAAAGCAAAACCCTGTTCAATTCAGTCTATCGAAGCTTCAAGGATACATATTATTTTCGATGAACCGATCAACGATATAACCCCTGGTCAGGCAGCCGTTCTTTACCAGGGCGATGTTTGCCTGGGCGGAGGAATAATCTTATAATAAAGAGGGTTCAGCTATGAGCATACCAGGTTTAGTATTAGGAATTATCATTTCTGTTTTATATGGCGCAATTTTCCATTTTTGGCGGGATGGCGGCCTGGTGCGCTTAATTTTATATCTCATTCTAAGCGTATCCGGATTTTGGATTGGTCAAATAATTGCCGATAAATATAACCTTACATTTATAAGTATTGGGTCGCTTCATCTCGGTTTCTCGACCATATGCAGTGCATTATTCCTGGCTATCGGTCATTGGTTAAGCCTGACTCAAGTCGAAAGAATATAATATCTTTTATATTTAAATCATGACCATCATCATTTCATAAAGGGAGTTCTATGCCTAATATCGAATCGTTTTTGTCTGCCAGATTGTTCGCTCGGCCTCAACTTGTCGATAATACCATTTATTTACTATCGAATCTCAGCGGACACATTAGCTTATATCGGATGAGATACGGTGGTTCAGTTCCCCAACCCTTATTGCCTCCCCATATTGCCCTTCAAAACCCCCACTTGATAGAAGGAAAATCTTTCTTTGTTTTTCCAAAAATCAACAAAATTGTCGTGATGATCGATCACAATGGGGACGAAAATTACAAACCAATGATTATCCCCCTCAACGGTGGTTTCCCCGAACCGATATTTCAATCTACATTTAGTAATTCGCGGGTTTTTTTAGGTGACTGTGATATCAATTCAAATTACGCGTATTTCATAGCCGCCCGCCACGACATATCGGTGATTGAAACCTACCAAGCTAATTTAGAATCAGGTGAAATTAGAAAACTGGCAGAAAGTGCTTGGGGAAAATACCCCATAGCTATCAATAGATCCCACGATATGATTGTTTTAGAAGAGCCATATACCGTGGGTGATTCCGCAATATATCTTTGGTCGAAAAAACAACCTGTTGAGAAACTCATTTTAGGTGTCGAGATAAGCCATCGAGATCCCGATGCAAATATACCTTTGCTTGGTGTCTCTTTTCCTTGGTTCGTTAAAAACGATCAAGCTATATTATTGATTACCTCCCTGTTCGAAGATAATAAAGGCTTGGGTTATCTCGATTTGAATGATCACCAAGACTTAATACCCATAAAAATTACCGGTCAAAAACACATTGGGTTTGGCGAATTGGTAAAACTCGATCATATGTATGATAACTTCTTCACTTTAGAGTACAACATCGATGGCTGCTCATGGCTATACGAAGGAATATTCGACCTTGACAAACTTGAATTCAACATCATTCATACATTATGTGGCGAAAA
>JBDKUB010000371.1:0-4727 GCA_039679915.1 Anaerolineaceae bacterium | reverse complement strand
GGAAAAGAGTTTTTATCAAAATGCGAAGAGTTATGGGTATTTGGTGAACATATTTCTCAAGGAATGTTTGAGGAAATTGAATTTGCTAGAGTGATAGACATTCCTATAAAAAGAATTATGAAACTAGATACTGAAATAAAAGAAGAGGCTCTATTTTGTATGAGGATGGATAGATGATTACCTTGGGGAGTCTTTTCGATGGGATTGGAGGATTTCCCTTTGCAGCTATTCATAATGGAATTACTCCTATATGGGCAAGCGAAATTGAATCCTTTCCCATTGAGGTGACTAAAATACGATTCCCTGATATGCTCCATGTTGGTGATATTACAAAATTAAAAGGAGAAGATCTACCCCCTGTTGATATCATTACAGGTGGTTCACCATGCCAAGATAATACCGAAGAAATAGTTATCCCGAAGATTGGGTTATATAGTATAAAAAAGATAGATAACACCTCGCTTTCTTAAATTTGAATCCCAAAAACTTCGGGATAACACTAATGACCTGTATAATGGAAATTGCCAGCCAATTGGCGAAAAAAATCATACAGAGGTGATAAATTTGAAACACATCAACATGAAAGATCTTGTAGAACAGGTTCTTGATGCGCTCCATCAATCAGGTATGCGAGTAAAACAGATCAAAGACTACAAGTATTGCGGTCTTTACCCTATCTGCCAATACTTTAGTGACAGAGGTTTGACTGCCTACACAAAAAATGTTGCAGATGAGTTCATTCTCCAAATCCGTGCCGAGTACGAGCAGGGGAAAATATCGCGATGGAAATGGACCACGGTACGAAGATCGGCTGAACTACTGGAAAAATACCATACCGAAGGTACTGTGATACTGTCATCGCTTCCCAAATGGGAGGTGCTTTACAATCCACTGCATCAGCCGCCACCCTCACAGCTTCTTTTAGAGGCTGATAATCTGTTGGTGTTGGTCTACCAAACCAAACAGGAGCTTCTGAGATTTGGATATCGGGAAAAGACCATCAGCAACTATGTTTACGATGGGTTTGATGCTATTCTCCGTTACTGCGGGGAGCGTGGTATAACGCAATATGAAAAAGACGCAATTGATAGCTTTGTTGCACAGACACGCACCGGCTACGAAAACCATTCAATATGTCGGTCTGTGTACCAAAATGTCCGTAAGGTGGCCACCCTGTTGGATGAGTACCACCAAACCGGCAAGATTGAATTGAAGCGTGTTCCCGCTTGGGGGCTGCGAAGACCAGGCGCGTATTATACCGAGTCGCTTAATGCTTTTTGCCGGGAGAACGAACAGACCGGTGCCCTTGCACATAGTACAATCTCTGTTGCCCATAGTGCAATCCGCAATTTTCTTTTTGAATTAGAGGATATGGGATATGTGGATTTTGGCGGTATAACGCTTTCGGTTGTAAGCAAGTGTGTGTCGCATAACGCTAAGCGATATGCTGGTGGGCTGGGGTCCATGCTGTTTGCGATTCGCTCTTTTTTACGCTTCTTACACCGAAATGGCACAACACAAATCGATCTGAGTATTGCAATGCCAGAAATGGTTGCAAAAAGGCGAGTGATACGCCAGGGGTTTGATACAGTCGAAACTGAAAAAATGCTATGCAGTGCCAACGTCAATTACTCTACAGGCAAGCGTGACTATGCCATTATGCTAACCGCCATTCAGACGGGCCTGCGGGCTGTGGACATCGTGAACTTGAAACGGCAGGATATTGATTGGAGAAACTATGAAATACGTATTATTCAAAGCAAAACCGGGCACCCGTTGAGCTTGCCATTGGAGTATGAGACTGGGAACGCGATTGCCGATTACCTGTTGAACGAACGGCCAAAGTGCGATTTACCTTTTATCTTTCTATGTGGCAATCGTCCCTACCGCCCTTTAAAGAATCGCTCAGCCAGTGCCATGATTTCCCGGTATATGCAGCGGACGGGTATCGATAAGTCAGATATTCCCCGGCGCGGCTTCCACAGTTTCCGTCGTTCCTTTGGTGCGGGACTGCTCGAATCTGAAATTTCACTGGATATGCTTAGCGAATTGCTTGGGCATACTCACATGGATTCGGCAAAGCCATACCTTGCTGCAAATGAACTGGGATTAAAAAGTTGTGCCATTGGATTGATTTCTACCGAGAAAGCAGGTGAGGGATGGTGAAGCGTGTTTTTGGTAGTCACTTTGCAGGGTTCATTCAGCAATTCATTGAACAGAAGAATGCCCTGGGTTTTCCGTATGAAGAAAGCATTCGTATACTACATGTGTTTGATCGATTTTGTATGGACAAATTTCCCGGTGAAATGGCGTTAACCAAAGAACTTTGCATGGCCTGGGCGGTTCGGAAAGAAGCGGAACAAAACAACTCCTTTCGCAATCGCTTAATGCCGGTTCGGGAATTTGCCAGATACTTAAACAGGATTGGAGAAGCAGCCTATGTGCTTCCCCCGGATTTGTCCCAAAAAGGTCCACGCCACATGCCGCATATTTACTCTGAGGAAGAAATCGCTGCCTTTTGGCACGTTCTGGACCTAATCCGTCCGAGAGGGGGATTCCCCATCCGTCATCTTGTGATACCAACGATTTTTCGTTTGATCTATTGCTGTGGCTTGCGTCCCATAGAGGCGAGGAAACTCCGTGTAGAAAATGTCGATTTGGACGTCGGAAAGCTCAAGATTATGGAATCCAAGGGGCACAAGGACCGCATTGTTATGATGACTGACGATATGACAGAACTATTACGGCAATACCATCAACAAGTGAGCCGCATTATGCCGGGACAGGAACTGTTTTTCCCTAATTCACAGGGACATTTGTATACGAAGAAATGGATTGAAAAGACATTCCGCATCATGTGGGCCAAAACTGGTATTCCAGTATCCACCGAAAAGCCGCCCAGAATTTATGATTTTCGTCACACCTTCGCAACGCATCGCCTGTATATGTGGCTGCGGGAGGGCAAGGATGTTTCCGCCCAATTGCCCTATCTCAGTGCCTACATGGGGCATTCACAACTATCTGATACCTATTACTACGTCCATCTGGTCCCGGAACTGTTCACGGCTATGTCCGGATTGGATTTCTCAAAATACGAGAGTTTGCTGCCGGAGGTGGAGATTGATGAATGATTTTTTCAAGGCCGTCAGAGGTTATCTTCTTGAGTATCTGCCTAAACAGCGGTGTTGCAGCGAAAACACCATCAAATCCTACCGAAATGCACTAAACCTGCTTGTTGAATATCTCCGCATTGAAAAGCAACTGACCGTTTCTCACATTGATTTCGGTCTGTTTAACCGCAATTTGATTCTGGAATATCTGGATTGGTTGGAAAACGTGCGCAACTGCGGTGCAACCACACGAAACCAACGGCTTATGGTAATACGGGCTTTCTTCAAGTACGCTGGTGAGTTAGATTGTACACAGGTGGCTTTGCAGCTTGAGGCGAAAGGGATACCCACTAAAAAGACGCCAGGTAGAATAGTAGAATTTCTTTCCGAGGACGCACTACATACTTTGCTCAGTCAACCTGATGTGAGGAAACGAACGAACCTTCGCAACCGTTTTTTTATGACGCTCATGTATGAAACTGCTGCGCGATGCGATGAATTGTTGAGTATGAAGGTCCGTGACCTACGGCTGGATGTTCGTCATCCTGTCGTATATCTGACCGGAAAGGGAAACAAAACCCGTTCTGTAGCCTTACTGCCCAAAGCTGTGGAGCATTGTAAACAATATCTGAAAGTGTTTCACGCCGATACCATCAAGGACGATTTCCTGTTTTTCACTGTTATTCATGGCACAAAACAAGCAATGTCACCCGATAATGCTGCCGCATTTATGAAAAAGTACGGCGAAATGGCACGTAAGATTTGCCCTGAAGTTCCTGAAAGGGTGCATCCTCATCAACTGCGGCATACAAGGGCGATCCATTTATACCGTGATGGTATGCCGCTGGCCGTATTATCTGAATTTCTTGGCCACGTTGATCCAGAAACCACAAAAATCTATGCATATGCCGATGCCGAAATGAAGCGCGCGGCTATGAAAAAAGCTGAACACTTGCGAAAGGGGGTGCCTGTTCCCATACCTATTTGGAAGGACAATGAGGATATGATCCTGGAATTGTCCGGACTTAAATGATTTGTTATCCCGAAGTTTTCACGAAGAAGCGGCCTATTAAGCGGCTTTCTCGTCTGACTTCGGGATAATTATTTCTTCGGTATTATCCTGATTATCCCGATATCGGGATAACCAAGATTTATCTGTTGCAGGTGCAAGGGCAGGGTTTGCTGGTGAACGTTCAGGATTATTTATGGAGCAGATAAGAATAACAAAGGAACTGAGGTGGGCAGATGCAAGAAGAGGAAAGGCAAATCACCTTATCCGACCTCGATACTTCGTTTGGGAAAATGTCCCTGGAGCATTCTCAAGTACAAACGGAGAAGACTTCCATGCGGTCCTCGAAGAAACCGCAAGAATTGCAGTCAGCAGCGTATCTATACCTAGACCTCCGGGAGGGATATGGAAATCTGTTGGGTGCATATTGGGATATGAATTCACCATTTCTTGGAGAGTTCTCGATGCTCAATACTGGGGCGTCCCCCAAAGACGTAAAAGAATCTTTCTTGTCGCAGATTTTGGAGGACACACCGCACCCAAAATATTATTTGAGCAAGACAGCTTGTTTGGGAATACTCAGAAGAGCTAGAGCAAGAGAAAAGGAA
>JBDKUB010000115.1:0-9518 GCA_039679915.1 Anaerolineaceae bacterium | reverse complement strand
ATGGTTTAGCGCAGCAGCGTGTTACGGCTTGTGAATTCGATTTGGCAGTTTATACCAATATTACCCATGAACATTTGGATTATCACAAATCGTACGAAGCATACCGGGATGCCAAAGCGATGTTGATAAGGCATTTGGCGGATACTGTAGAAAAATCCAGAGGTAATTTTAGAAAAGCCATCTTAAATCGGGATGATTCCTCATTTGAATTTTTATATCATATGGCAAATTCCTGTCTACCATCAAATCATATTATCAGTTATGGATTGACATCAGAAGCCGATTTTTACGCTACGGATGTCGTATCATCAATTCATGGGACGCAATTTCAATTAAAAACCCCTTATAAGAGTATTCAGATTAATACCCCTCTGATTGGTCGGCACAATCTATCGAATTGCCTGGCAGCTCTATCGACCACGGTTGCCGGTTTGGGAATCGAAATGTCGGTGGCTGTTGAGGGTATTGCTGCGATGAAAGGTGTAGAAGGCAGGCTGGAGTACATCGATTGCGGTCAAGATTTTATGGCAATCGTAGATTTTGCGCATACGCCCAATGCCCTCAAAGTTGCCCTTGAAACCGTCCGCCAGATTACCCCAGGCAGGATTATTGCTGTGTTTGGTTCAGCGGGTTTACGCGATCGCCAGAAACGACGCATGATGGCAGAAATCTCTGCCGTTCTGGCAGATATTTCTATCATGACCGCTGAAGACCCGCGTACCGAATCTCTTGATATGATATTAGCTGAAATGGCTGAAGGAATGCAGGAAAAGGGGAAAATCGAAGGGGAAAATTATTGGCGAATTCCGGATCGGAGAGAGGCGCTGCGCTTCGCTGTAAATATGGCAACATCCAAAGATTTGGTCATTGCTTTTGGAAAAGGGCACGAGCAATCTATGTGTTTTGGGGATATCGAATATGCCTGGGACGATCGCACTGCATTGCGGGCAGCCATCTGTGAAAGGTTGGGAATCCCTGGACCGGCTATGCCATACCTGCCAACCTGATTATTCTGATATATTTATAGAGAATGCAAGATCGCTTACTTCAAGCGGGCAGCGAATTACAGAATACGAAAGTATTGAAAAAAGCAATTATTTAACTCCTCCCCCAAAAATCTGTCCTTGATTTTTGGGGGAGGTTGGGTAAAGGTGAAGCCAATTATTCATGGGATTGTCCTAAAGAAGGCTGTCACCTCGAGCGAAGCGAGAGGTCTTTTTATATGTATGCTAAGATGTCTCGCTTCACTCGACATGACATATATGACTTTTGGACAACCCCATTGTGGCTTAATCTTTTTCAACACCCTCAGAATACTGCAAAGTGTAATTAATATTTATACTCTTCTCTAACGGGGGAGAAGATATCCAATACTTGAGAGGGTTCTGACCCGCAGATTACTTTATGGTTTATATTGGAAGGGATGATATATACATCCCCCTCGTGTAGGAGACGGTGTTCTTCCTCGATGTAAAAATCCAGTTCTCCATGTAATACGATACCCACTTGCTCGTGTGGGTGATGGTGTTCGGAGATTATGGCATTGGCATCGATATCGACGAGTGCCATTAGCATCTTTTCGCCCCAAAATGTACGGGCTCTTACACCCTCTGACAGGGTTTTGTATTTTCGGGAATTTACATCGGGAAATGTCATTGGAAACTCACCACCTGTTTTTTAATTAATCTCGGATTATTGGAATGGATTGGATATCAAGTAAAAACATTCTATTTTCTCTCGATTATTTTTATCGAAAGACAAGGGTCAAAATGCCATAATTCCATCATATAGAGCGAAGCGAAATATCTCAATCGCTCAAAGATTAGATTTTTCGCTTCGCTTATGTGACAGGTCTTTTTATAGCCACTGTCAAGATAAATAACCTTGAACAAAACCAATCGAAGGTAATTTAACGCCTGTTTCGATTATCCGATGAATGGCGGTTATCGTGCCTACCAGAAGGCCGGTGACCTCCAGAAGGACGCGATCCGCTGCGACTTCGATCTCTTTGTTGAGCTTCCTCAGCGGTCCAACCTTCTAAGACAGCCTGGCGTGAAAGTCGTATCTTACCTTGGTTATCGATATCGGTGACCATGACCGTCAATTCATCGCCAACTCTAGCAATATCCTCCACTTTCTCGACCCGCTCACTGTCTAATTGTGAAATGTGAACCATTCCATCCACATTGGGTAATATTTCCACAAATGCGCCAAAATCAGTTGTCCTTACGACTTTGCCGGTATAGATCCTTCCGACGATAGGCATTTCGGTCAGTGATTCGACGCGTTCGACTGCCAAGCGCGAACTCTCACCGTCTGTAGCTGCAATGAACACTGACCCATCTTCACCAATATCGATTTTCGTTCCCGTCTCATCTTGGATGGAACGAATCGTTTTTCCACCAGAACCGATAATCGCGCCAATTTTTTCCACGGGAATTTTCACCACGGTAATGCGGGGTGCGTGAGGTTTCAACTCGGGGCGTGGAGATGGGATGACTTCGAGTATTTTATCCAGTATGGCCAAACGGGCAATGCGGGCTTTCTCGAGCGCTTCTCCCATCAAACCAAATGAAATGCCTTTGATTTTGATATCCATTTGAAGAGCCGTAATTCCCCTTTCCGTCCCGGCTACTTTGAAATCCATATCACCCAGGTGGTCTTCAACACCTAGAATGTCAGTGAGGATGGCGTAACGGTCATTTTCTTTTACCATTCCCATGGCAACACCTGCTACCGGAGCGATAATAGGTACGCCGGTATCCATAAGCGCTAATGTGGAGCCACACACCGATGCCATCGAAGATGATCCATTGGAAGATAGTACTTCGGAGACTAATCGTAATGTGTAAGGGAATTTCGTTTCGGGGGGTATGACAGGCAGCAAGGCTCTTTCGGCAAGTGCACCATGGCCGATATCACGCCGGGATGCGCCCCGTAAGGCTTTGACCTCTCCGGTTGAGAAGGGTGGAAAATTATAATGGTGGATATATCGTTTACTTTCAGAGGGTGTCAGATTATCCAACTCTTGGGCTTCACGTGGAGACCCAAGGGTCGCCAGAGTCAATACCTGGGTTTCACCCCGGGTAAACAATCCTGAGCCATGAGCGCGCGGGCTAACGTCCACTTCACACCAAATTGGTCTGATTTCATCCAGGCTTCGGCTATCCGGTCGTGCAGACCGATTCAAGATACGATCTCGGACAACAGTTCGATAAGCGTTTTCCCAGGCTAAATTTACTTTATCAGCGGATTCTGGGTCCTCGGTTATAAACTCGGAATTGATGGTCTCTTCCAGCGTTTTCAATTTTTCGCTGCGGTCTGCTTTGTTGTAAGGTTGGTCGAGGATTTCATTGAGAGGGTTCTGAACTCTATCGAAAATTTTCCTGTTTAATTCTTCATCTACCACAAATGGTGCGTACGCGAATTTTGGTTTTCCAACCTCTTTTGCCATCTGTTCTTGAACATCAATTAACGGCTGTAGAGCTTGGTGCCCAAATTCCAAGGCTTTTACCATGACCTCTTCTGATACTTCGTTTGCACCGCATTCCACCATAAGGATGGCATCGCGGGTGCCTGCCAGGCGCAAATCCAAATCGGAATATTCGAGGTCAGGATAGGTGGGATTGATTACAAATTCGCCTTCGATCCTGCCAATTCTCACGGCACCGATGGGACCTGCCCAAGGGATGTCTGAAATCATAATGGCGGCTGAGGCAGCATTTACCGCCAAAATGTCAATAGGATTTTCCGCGTCGATCGAGAATGAATACAGGATTACCTGCACTTCATTGCGTAAATCCTTGGGAAACAACGGCCTCAGCGGACGATCCGTTAAGCGAGCGGTAAGGATAGCTTCTTCGGTTGGTTTTCCCTCGCGCCGAAAGAAAGAACCGGGAATACGTCCGCCGGCATACATGCGTTCTTCGTAGTCGACGGTTAATGGAACAAAATCCATTCCAGGGCGTACATCGGGGCTGATGCAGGCTGCGGCAAAAACCATGGTATCTCCCAGGCGGACTGTAACCGCGCCGCCTGCCTGACCGGCAAGTTTTCCGGTTTCGAACAGGATAGTTTTATTTCCCAATGTAGCTTGATATTGTTTAAATGCAGGTTTCATATTTCTCCTTATATGACCCGCCTGGTTAGGGACTGATAAGAGTGGATAAACATTTAACAGATGAATTTATCCGGTTAGCCACTTTTATCAATTCCCAACCAGCAGGTATGAATGTATAGATTTCGCCGAATCTCGATGTGGGGATTTTCCATTTTTTTGATGAGCTTGCAAAGCTCGCCCCCACAAATATTTACTCAAGCGATCATAAATAGTGATAAAGTTGTCAAAGCAGCCGATTTTCACTTGATTTTAATCACATAAAAGCTGGTAAAGAAGTGTGATTTCCGCTCATTCTCAAAAGTTCTTTATGCTGTTTGAACAACCTTTTCGAACAACTTATTTCCGCCGAATGTTCAACCGTTCAGTAAGCGCCAGATAACGCTGGAAATCGTTGCGACGGACATAGGCTAATAGCCTTCTCCGCCTGCCAACCAATCGCAGCAATCCGCGGCGGGATGATTCATCATGTTTATGGGTGCGCAAATGATCGGTTAATTGGGTAATACGAGCTGTTAATAATGCAATTTGAACTTCAGGTGAACCAGTATCTTTTTGATGTCGGGAATATTCCGTTATCAATTTGTCTTTTTCTTCTTTATCTAGTGACATGACGTCTGCCAACTCCTTTCAATGATTAAAGCAGGTCTCCATACCGCCAGCATTAAATTTGGTATTCCACAGCATTTGGATTTTCATTGCCGAGGGTAGGGCTAGTCAAAGCGGGCTGATTATATCATATTTATGATTAATTTAAGGATTACTTTCTTTATTACGACTTGCCTCTTGTAGTTTATCCTGGATATCAGGTGGGAACATGCGCAGGCATCGCCGAATAAACCAGGCCGTATCTTTGTCGAAAGAAAGTTCGATATTCTGCAATAAAAAATAAGCGGTTTCGTTGGATGAGCGCTTGATTAATTTTTGTAGTATTTGGACAATAAGAGAACGTAACGCGAGCGGTGCTTCGCGAACGAAAGGAGCCACCAACCGAAATACCTGGGGTAAGTTTTCGAAACCCTGGTTTTCCAGGGTGGCCAGAATTAATTGCAAGCCAAATGATTTTTTGGAGAGTTGAGAGTTATTCAACCAATTCGAAGCACGGCTTATCAGATTATTGGCATCTTTGTTTATTGAATACTCGAAACCTTTTTTGAATAAAGTCTCTGTTAATGTTCTGTCCTTAACCTCGAGAGTCCAGGTATAGATACGTTTTATAATCATTTCCGGGTCGTCGACAGGGATTTTGCCAATGATGGTTGCAGCGAGCAGTTTGAATTCGAATACCTCTTCTTGCCAGAGAGCATCACATAGTGCCATACTTACTTCGCAATGGTCACCAAGATAGGGAACTAATTCCAGCTCGATTTGTCTTAATACAGGTTGGGGTACTTTATACGAAGGCAATATCGTGGTGGGTATACTTGTTTTGCCGGTGCGATAAACATGACGACCGTAATGATTCAATAACTCATGGAGCTGCCGTATAAAAATTGCGGGATTATTGTAATTTAATGCCAGTTGAGAGGCTTGTGCTTTTAAAAGAGCGGGTTGGATTGCAGTCATTGCAGCATATTAAAAATTAAGTCAGAGATAATCATTCAATTCTCAGCGGTATTTAATGCTTTCTCAATATATTGAAAGGCACAGTTAGAATCATCACAATAAATCAACCAATGGCGTTGTTTTTCATTTACGAATTGACCTAATTGTTCATAGAATGTTTCTAAAACGATTTTCCATTCACGTCCTATGACAATCAGCGGACAGGGGGGTATGGCTCCAATTTGCAATTGAGACCACATCACGGCTAACTCGCCTAATGTACCGATACCCCCAGGGAAAACTACACCTGCATTACAGCAATCGATTAGCGTGAATAACCTTTGACGGAGTGTGGCGCAGCGATATTCTTCGGTTAACCAGGGATTGGGAGAGGCGGGTCGCCAGGCTTCGACTTCGTCACAGGTTACACCAATGACATGCCCACCCCATTCAGCGGCGCCTCTGGATACAGCTTCCATGACACCCATATAGCCCCCATTGTAAATCGTATAACCTGCTTTACCGAGTAAGGCACCTAATTGGTATGCTTCCTGATAAGCCCTTTCACCAGGTTTGGTTTCTGCACCGCCAAATACAGAAATGGATTTCATTTTTTATCATTCCAGTTTCGAGTGTAATTTTTCTTCAATTTATCGATTATAGCTTGTTCAAGGTCGATCCCCGCGATGCTGGCAATTTGCAGCAGGTATAAAGCAACATCGGCAAGCTCTTCAGCCAGGGCTTGTTGATCTTGTGTATTTTCATTCCATTGGAAATGCTCCAAGACTTCGCTGGCTTCAATGGCAAGGGAAATCGCCAGGTTTTTTAATGATTGTGGTTTTGGGCTATCATGGTCGTACCAATGCTGAGATTCGACGAATTCGTGCATTGCGATGGTCAATTCTTTAATATCCATAGTCATAGATTATAAAGCCTTGTGAAGGATAGTCAATTGAAAATATTGCTTCGGTATAAAATTTTCATTGGTTGTGTTTTTCACCAGTCTCATAAATTGTGGATTACAATAAAGAATATACTCTTCGGAAAAGCGCATGAAAATCATATTAACCCACGAACAAGCAGATTTTGATGCCCTGGCGTCTCTCCTTGGCGCGCATTTCCTGTATGAAGACGCTGTCCCCGTATTACCAAGAAAAATGAACCGTAATGTGCGAGCTTTTATTACGTTATATGGAGGGGAACTGCCGTTTGTCGAAGCGCGTGATTTACATAACGACCCTATCGAAGGCATTATCCTGGTCGATACACAGTCAATGGTGAGTGTAAAAGGCGCTAGACCTGATGTCAAAGTACATGTCATCGATCATCATCCTATTCGTGAGGATTTTCCTACTGAGTGGTCTATAACGGCTGCAGCCACCGGAGCGAATACGACGATTTTTATCGACCATTTAAGAGAGCGAGAAATCAACCTGAGCATGGTTGAAGCGACATTATTGCTGCTAGGGATATATGAGGACACTGGTTCCTGCACCTATTCCCGAACCACGGCTAGAGATTTACGCGCTGCAAGTTTTCTAATGGAGCAAGGCGCCAATCTGACTATCGCCAATGATTTCCTGAACCATCCTTTGACTTTGAATCAACAGATGTTGTACGATCGGCTGCGGCAAAACGCTGAAACATACCCCATTCAAGGCCATACGATTATTTTGGCCTGCGATGATGATGTTGACATGGAGGAAGAATATTCATCCATCGTACATAAATTAAGGGATTTTCTCGATCCGGACGCGCTGTTCGTACTCATAGCGACCAAAGCCGGCGTGCAAATGATCGCCCGTTCGACCAGCGACCAGATCGATGTGGCAATGATTGCATCCCAATTCGGCGGGGGCGGCCATGACCGGGCTGCGGCAGGGTTGATCAAGAATAAAACCTTGGAACAGGTAAAATCTGACCTTTTGCGGATTTTACCCGAATTTGTTCGCCCGGCGGTGACCGTCCAACAAATCATGTCATCTACCCCTCAGTTACTGAAACCCAATACGAGTGTCGATGAAGCATTGCAGCGCATGCAGCGCTTTGGTTACTAGGGGTTTCCGGTGGTGAAAAAGTGTAAGGTGATTGGTTTGCTTACCAGGCGGGCAGTAGATCGAGCCATTGCTCATAAGCTCAACCTTACCGCCGAAAAAATTATGGATGCCGGTGAATTCTATGTAGAACCCAACGATTCCATCGAGCATTTACAAATCGTAATGACCAATACAGGCTGGGGACAAATTCCGGTGATCGACCGGGATTCGGGAAAAATCGTCGGAATTGTCACACGAACCGACCTGTTAAAGATATTATCCGAGAAGTCAAAATCGATCCCTCAACATAATATTGCCAGCCGTCTGGAAGCTAATCTACCTCCTGCCCATCTGGCATTGTTAAAAACAGTTGCTGCAGAAGCTCATGCTATCGATGCAGCTCTCTATATTGTGGGGGGATTTGTAAGGGACATTCTACTCGAACGCCCAAGCTTGGATTTCGATTTGGTCGTAGAGGGGGATGCCATTGCTTTGGCACGCCGATTGGCGCAAAAATACGGCGGGAGAGTGACCAGTCATTCTCAATTTCGAACTGCTAAATGGCTATTGGAAGGTTCGGATAAATTACGTAATCATTTGAATATCGAATTATCACCAGACCATGATTTAGGGAAAGGGGATATTCATCTGCCAAAGTCATTGGATTTTGTTACTGCTCGTACCGAATTCTATACTCATCCAACCGCTTTACCAACCGTGGAAAAGGGGAGTATTAAACTGGATTTGCACCGCCGTGATTTTACAATCAACACGCTGGCGCTTCGGTTAGATGGACGGCATTACGGTGAACTTTTAGACTATTGGGGTGGTTGGAATGATATCCGTCATAAGCAGGTGAGAGTTTTACATTCCTTGTCTTTCATCGATGACCCGACCAGAATATTGCGGGCAGTGCGATTTGAACAACGCTTTGGTTTTACCATCGAAAAAAGGACGCTTGAGTTATTGAAAGAAGCATCCAACCTTCTAGGAAAGGTGTCGGGAGACCGTATCCGCCACGAATTGGACTATATCTTCGGGGAAGAAAAGGTAATCCATATTCTTGACAGGTTGGATAAATTAGCGGTATTTTCTTCGATACACCCTGCATTTCAATGGGATGCCTGGATGCATAAACATGTCGAAATATTGCTAAAAGATCAGCCTGATTTTGCTCAATGGCGGTTTATAGTAACGGATCGAAAAACCTTACTTCGTTATGTTATTTACTCGTTATTTTTATTGCGTATTAGCGAGGAAGACTCTAAAGCTTTAGCGGCTCATTTAAAGCTGTCTGCCAATATAAGGAAGTCGATTTGGAATGCCAGAAAGCTTTGGACAAATCGTAAAGATTTATATTCAGCTAAACCAAGCCAAATAACCGAAATCTTTGACGAAATGGATAGGATAGCAATCTATGCTATATATATTGCTTCAGATGAACAAACCTATAAAGATATTGTCTTAAAATATATTCAAGATTTACAATTTATCAAACCAAGCATTAATGGTCGACATCTGCATTCGATGGGAGTAAAACCAGGTCCTGAGTATCGGATAATATTAAAAACCGTGAGAGATGCCTGGTTGGATGGAGAAATCCAATCGGTGGAAGAAGAAGTGATTTTATTGAATAATCTAATAGAAAAATATCGGTAACGAAAACAATCCCTGAATATATAATATGAAAGAACGAGAGCATCCAGATTGGATATCGAAGGTGGTTTTCAGGCAAGCCGTGGAAAACGACCTTCCTGCTTTAGAATGGAATGGGCAATATCAACATTTTCGGCAAATCTACCAGGATGTCTATAAGCTAT
>JBDKUB010000247.1:0-16092 GCA_039679915.1 Anaerolineaceae bacterium | reverse complement strand
ATTTTTTCTTGAGGGGGTATGGCAAGAACAACATCTCCCTCGACCACTGTTTGACATGCCAACACGAATCCCTCTTCCAGGTCTTCGGGAGTAAGATGCAACTCACTACGCCGCCTCACATTACCCGATTTAACTTGTACGATACATCGGCCACATCGTCCTTGTCCTCCACAGGGTTGTAATATATCTATTTTTGCTAATTTAGCTGCTTCAACTAATAAAGACCCGGATGGTACAACGACCGGCTTATCAACTCCAATGATTGTAACTTTATATTCGGCCATGGCTCGCTGGGATTAATATTCAGCCCAACAACTTTCAAAGCATCAGCCCGGTTCACAAAACCAATTTCATAAACTTAGGCAGATCCACTGCTTCTCTTGGGCCTACTCTAATCTCCCAATCGGATAATTCGTTTTCTAATTCACCCGACAAAACAGCAACTGCACCTGGAATCACTAGTCTCTTTTTACTTACTTTTTCTGCAACATTGAAACTCTTTACAGATTTGGCAATCCGTTCCGCATCGAATTTACCAGCCGCCCAGGCTGTGAGTACACTCATACCTTCTGCATCGGCAACCAGCAACCATGCAGGCATTCCAGACCCCTCCACTTCATTGGCTACACTAAAATAAGTGATACTGAAATTTGTAGTTACCAATACTGGGCTTTCGAATTCGGGGTTATTGATTTCATATAAACCAGGTGTTACTTGGATAGGTTTTTGTGGATCTGTGTAGATGTTTTGTCTTAAAACCAACAAAGGATACAACAATTCCTCGGCAAACGAATCCAGCACAATAAACCCGGTATATTTTGTAATGGCTTGTACAGCAGAGGTTAATTTAGTGGGAAATGCAATCGTTGGATATCCTAGAGGCTTAATATTTTTCTTTATCGCTTGCCTTCTGATTTGTGTGTTCAAGAATAAGGATAAACTTAAATTCGCCGGAGAAGGATCGATAACGATATCTTCTACCCCTTTCGATTTGATTTTCTCTGTTAGATCAGCGATAGTTTCTAATTTGTTCGATATAATCGAAAGTGCACTACCATATTTTTTACAGAGATCTGCCATGACTTCCCAGTTTGTTGGATCAGCACCATGTACTAATGTCGTTTCCCCTTTTAAATATTCCAATCCTCCTTCGATGGCTTTTGAATTTTTTCCTACGAGTATGATAGGGCGTTTACTGATGCTTCGGACGATTTTTATGGTATCGATGAATTTTTCTTCATTTTCACTAGCGTTCTCGATAGCTATCCCATCGACCGTTAGATTCATCCCAACATAATTGACTTCATATGAGTCGATTTTCTTTGTTATCGATTGAATTTCTTCTCCAGGTTGGTTATCGGAAATTTTTACAAAAATTCCGGGTTTGTTATAATAAGTTTTTTCATGCCGGAATAAAACGACTTCATTCCCTGCTTTAACTTCATATCCATTTGATTTAAGAGTAATCAATCGAATAGGTGGTGCCGACGAAGCAGCTAATTGACTTTTTGATTCTTCGGTAACATATGGACAGGCAGAAAGCTCGACTTGCTTCGCAGCCAACTTCATGGCAAATGCTAGGCAGGTGGGAAAACCACATTCTTTGCAATTCGTTTGTGGTAAAAGTTTATAGATTTGAATGCCAGATAGTGCCATAATATGTTCTCCTAGAATTTTACTTATGATGAAATTTCTAGGCTCCTTATATCATTTCAGGCGCCATCATAAGTTCACTTATAGCTTCTTTTATTTGCTTCATGCTTTCCGGGTGCCTGAGTACGATAATATCAGCACCCGATTCGAGAAGTGTCATGGCTGTGGTTACTTCCCAATTAATGGCACGCTTATTCCAATCGCCCCACGCAGCAGGAACGCCCTCTCCGACCTTTGATTCTTTTGTTTTCCAGGCTTCGAATCCTGGCGTAACAATCATAGGGAATTGGGTCATGCTGTCACCTTGAAGCGCAGCCAAACGCAGCCGTTCCATGACAGAAAAGCCATATTCGATACCATATCCTAACGCCCCTGTAGTCGGATCCATCAAAATTCTGTCCAAGGGTAAACCCATATCACTGATCAGAATGTTCAATTGTTTCGCTAAATTTACATCCATGGCGGTTCTGGCAGTTATTAAATGGTCATTTGCCATGGCTGTTGCTACAATCGTTCGATAATTTTTATCTTCACAAATGCCCAATACTAATCTTTCGCCTTTAGTCGCTTCAGCTACTGCTACAATCAGTTGATTATCGATCTCTGCTTGACCAGGTCCAAATACGATTAGCGGAATAGTGGTTTTCTTTAATACTGCTTTAACGGTTTCGGCAGCTTTTTCAGGTGTCATCGGATTACCCGCTTCGTCGGTAAGGCTTAGAGTCAATTGAATCAGATCCGCACCATAATTTTCGGCAGCTTTAGCCCATTCTGCTGGGTCATTGATAACATCTTTCCAATATTCGATTAACAATGGTGACCAGTCTTCAGGTTTACGATCTCGAATTTCAATAGCTACCACAGGAGGATTTTTTATTTCCCCTTCGAAATGCAAAAAAGGCAATGTTGTTTCCCCTCCTACTGTTACGGTTTTTTTTCTTGTTCCCCCTTCTGCTTCTGTTGCCCCTATTATTACTGTTCTGACTGAACCAGGCCATTTTTCTTTAATCAGTTCGATTGGCATTTTCTCTCTCCTGATGATGATTATCTTAATTTTTCATTCCGATTATCGGGTCATCTCCCATCAGCAAAAATCCGTATTTTCGATTGACATGAGTTAAGTTATTAACGATTATCAATCTCGAGGATGATTTATTTATTAGGAAAACATCTCATTCACTTAATATTTTTTTAGAATATCGGATCCATGCTCAATGCCGGATGGTTATGTTCTGCTAACCAGTTTAATAATTCATCCACAGTTGTGACATTCCGCTCATCGGCTATTTTTTCTATGAGGTCCGGATCCCCTTCGCGCTCAGCAATCATTTTCAATTCTTGTGCCATCATATTTTTAAGCACACTGCTCATCCACACGACTCGCTTGAAACCACCATCTGCGGAGATGAATTTCGGACTGAGCAAATAATACTTTCCAACGCCCATCACGCCAGGTGTTTGCAATCCACCACCTGCTATCCCTGCCAAAGTGCTGAATGTCATGCCGGCTGGAGTCATGCTGGTATCTTCACGGCTGACGACCATGACGCCATTGGCTTCAGGGATAAGCATAACGATGCACTCGAAGCAACCGCAAGCTGTCATAGGGTTTTCCATGATGGAATACATAGAGACTTCTTGCACTACTCCATGCGAACCAACCTTGGCGTAATCGTTGATTCCGCTCCAATAGCCTTTAATTGGATCGATACCTTTCCCTAGCTTAATGGGTTGATTGGGTCCTGTTGGATTGATGTTGAATGAAGCTTTGCAGTCCAACCAGTTGTAAGCTCCACACAACCCCAATCTCTCTGGGCTAACGACGCAAACGTGGTTTGGAGCAAAGGATTGGCATAACGTACAAGAATAGAACTCTTCTACCTTATCATCGGTCAAATCTGCCAGCCGTTTATTTCGATAATCATATGCAATGCGGGCTTTATTGAGCCATTCCTGATGTTTTTCAGGGTCGGTGTAGATTGTCACCTGGACTTTATCGACAATGGCGCCAAAATCCGCATGATAGCGGGCATGGAGAATTTTCCCAAAATGTTCAAGGTTGAAACCTTTATCGGCTGCATTATTGGATATTCGTATCCAGGCAATATCGCGCTGCCCAATGTGTTGAATTCCAGAGGCACCGTTGATGAAATAGTGAATTTGTCGTTCTAGTACTGGCTCGAAATCTTCCTGCATCTGTCTGCCGGCTACCTGGACAACAATCCCCATGTCCATCGATCCTTGAGGAGGAATATTTTCGAACCCGGGTCCTACCACTTCGACTTTCCCGTCAACGATTTCATCCAGCCCGGTCATAAACAAATATTCAAAGCACCTTGAATGCTTTCCCCCAAATTCGATTCTCATATCATTCTTTCTAACTACTTCACCTTCGAATGCCGACCCATAAGGTACTGGGACCGGTACATCAGCTAGGCGGACTTTTACACCTCTTACTTCGATACATTTTTGTACAAGTCTTTCAGCTCTTTCAAGGTCATCTTTTCCATCGATTTCATTGAAAGGCATACTAACTACATGCTCGTATTTCGTAATTCCTGTGGGTAATATTTCCGGAATTATCGTATCGGCAATAACAGGAAATCCGAAATTAATAGCGCCAGCCGCCGCGGCATATTTTAGATCATCAACTTCACCCAATGCTAGAACGAAAGCAAAAACACGCTCGCGGTTATACAACAAAATTTCCCGTGCTTGACCCCCTTTCAACCCCCCAAATGTTAGAGCTGATCTCACGGCAAACCCTAAAGCATAGATCGCGCTGATAGTATCCGTTCCAAAAGGTACAGTATAGGTGTCATATCCAAGCTCTACACCTTCTTCTTTGAGTTGATGGATTATACTTCTGCCATTGACATTCCCTGAAAGAAAACACAAGATATTTCTTCGCTGTAGTTCTCGAACGATCTTGACAGCCACTTCATTGGATTTCGCTGCTCCGACAATGGCAGCGAACCCCGGCATACGCCCATCTACTAATTGAATGCCCCAGGTTCGCAATTGAATATCGTCTATCGGGCCATTTAAATGCCCGTCAAGATTGTTATTACCACTCCCTTGATCCGGACTGGTAAAAGCTGTCCCACCGGCGAGGCGAAATCCTTCCATCGGTTCTGGCTGCAATCCATACACAAATCGCACTGCCTCGATTGTCTCTGCAGCCAATAAGGTCGCCATACCGCTATCCAAAGTTTCCCCCAAATAAGGTGTCCAGTGACTACTCGATGGCATAGGATGTAACAATTCTTTAGCATGTTTTATTACAGGTTCCAACTGCGCCAGAGTTTCTACTTGGACATTGGTCATTCCATTAATCACCGGGAGAAAATATGCCGTATTGGGAAAAGAAACTGGCGTGTCAGGACCCTTTTCTTTCAATGCCTTCTGAAGCATTAAATCAGCTTCTCTTACAAGCGCATTTGCCCCTCGAATAGCGCGTGTAGCAATATACCGAGACATTTAAACCTCCTGATTGGCTGCAATGCCATATAGAGATGATCGTTGATCCTCTAATGCCAATTGCTCGAATTCCAATATTCGACGATCGCCGCTTCGACCAAATTTATCCGGATTGTATACAGGCAATCCTAATTCTGCCCGCTTTTTATCGATATGGGCTAAAGTGCGTTGGATCATTTCATCAGGATCGGTAATAAATTCCATCTTCCCGCCATACAGTTTTTCCCATCCTTCGCTGATATAGCGCAGTACGGCATCGCTATCAGATACCCGATCAGGCATTCCGCTTATGGGTGATGATCCTCCAAAGATCACATATACTCCCGAAGCGACGCAGTAAGTCCCAATCGATAATGCTTTTTCGCTCATCCATTCCGGCGCCAATCCTACAGCCGGGATTTGGTCGATATCATTTCCCAATCCGCCTTCTGCCACCATCTGCGTGAGCACGGTTAATATTCTTGAATTATCCACACAAGATCCCATATGTAATACAGGAGGAATACCTACCGTTTCACATATTTCGCGCAAACCCGGTCCAACATGATCTAATCCTGCCTCACCGACAAGCAAACCGAGCTTTGCACTGGCAATCGCTCCACAACCTGTTTCGACAATCAACACATCTTGTTTCAACAATTCTTTTGTAATATACGTATGAAGGTAATCTTGTTTCGAGCGTGGATTATTACATCCAACAATAGCTGCCACCCCTCTAATTCTGCCGGTCATGATTCCATCATTCAAAGGCCGAAATGAAGCCCGAAAAGTGCCACCAAGCATGTAATTTATGTATTCGTGAGAAAATCCGGGTATCAAGACTTCCTGTACTTTTGGAATGTGTGTTTCTCCCCGACGTTTGTAATTATCTATCGCCGTCTTTAATATTTGTTTTGCGATGGTCAATGCTTTATGCTCGTCGAACTCGATATGCACAGCACCTTTTATCTTTACTTTTGGCGAAGTAGTAATCACAAGGGTATGGAAATTCCCTGCTAAATTAACCAATGCCTGCATGATACATTGTACGTCTACCACCATTGCTTCGACAGCGCCGGTCAATATTGCCAATTCTTGATGCAAAAAATTCCCGGCAGCCGGAATACCCTGTCTCATCAATATTTCGTTCGCAGTGCAACAAATCCCTGATAAATTAACCCCCTTTGCTCCGGCTGCTTTTGCATATTCGATAATTTCCGGATCTTGCGATGCAGCTACCATCATTTGACTCAAGGTCGGTTCGTGCCCATGCACAACAACATTGACCATATCTTCTTTCAACACGCCCAAGTTAGCCTGGCCTAATAAGGGTGCGGGTGTTCCGAAAAGAATATCGGAAATATCTGTGGCGATCATACTTCCACCCCAGCCATCTGCTAACGATGTCCTTATGGCGTGTCGTAGAATATGTTCGGGATCTTGATCGTCGCCAATATGAGTGCGGTGCAACGCTTCAACGATTTCTCTATCGACACCTCTGGGCATGACTCCGGTATCTTCCCATAATTTTTGCCTATTTTTAGGCGCACGAATTACTGGGGCAACCTTACCGGTTTGTTGTCCAAATTGAGCAATATATAAATCGGCTAATTCATTGGCAATTTCTTCTGGAGATCGTTTTTCGATATTTATGCCATAATTCAAGGCGATATTGCGTAGTTTCGCCACATCTCGGATGACATAACCTTCGGTTTCATTGTTGGCAACAGCTTTCAATATGAAAGCCATATCTCTACCATGATCTGAATGTGCAGCCGCCCCAGCGGCAATCGAACGAATGAAATTTCTGGCTTGTATGGTATCGATAGTTGCCCCACATACCCCTGTTTGCCCTTCTTTGGTCAATCGGCAAGGACCCATTCCGCAAATTTTGCAGCACATGCCTGCGCTTCCGATATTGCATGGGGGCAGCTCGTCGGCGCGGTGAAATGCCGTGCTAACGCCCAGGTCATCTGCACGCATCAACATTTCCTGGGCAGCCGGGTCTATGGATAATTCCTCATAAGATCGTTTGGTTTTAGCCATTGGTTAATCCTCCTCCTTCATAGGTTTGATGATTCCCATGCCAGGACAAGGCCACAAAGGCTTCCCAGGAGTGTTTACGACTTGAGAAAAACTCACCACCTGTCGTGTGGTTTCATAAACGGCTGTATGTCTAAAAAAGGGTTTCCTACCGACTTCTTGCTGCGTTGTTTCGGTTGTCTCTACAGGAATCGACCATTCACCAAGGTATCCAGCTTCATCCAGTTTCATTGCAATCTCAAGGTCATTAACCTTTTCAGGATCATATTTGACCTCTACCATTCCAAATCTGCTACTGGCATATATTTCCTCAACACCTGGTATTGCCATGAGGATACGTCTTACCTCGATGACATGATGGTCGCCGTACATGGTAGGTAGTTCAATGATAACGGTTTTCACAGACACTCTCCTTTGGCTTGTGTGCTTGTTATGACTTACTACCGACTGAACAGTATTCTGCTAGGAATAACTACCATGGTTGAGCGTATGCCCAATATTCAGTTTTGCAATTGACTATAGCAAATCCGGTGAAGAATCTCAAGTGACATTTATTACTAAATTTATACGATTTGTGAACTTGATTCAAACCTGATGACAAGCCACCCAATGCTTGTCGGATATTTCCCTCCATTCAGGCGTATCTTCTGAACATTGTGGTTTTGCATTCGGACAGCGTGGGTGAAATCGGCACCCTGATGGTGGATTGATTGGACTTGGTACATCCCCCATTAAAATGATACGTTTTCGTTCACGATCTTTCTTTGGATCTGGTATAGGAACAGCAGATAATAATGCTTGCGAATAGGGGTGGTACGGATTTTCATATACTTCATTACGATCTCCCATTTCTACAATAACACCTAAATACATTACAGCTACACGATCACAAATGTGCCGAACCATACTCAAGTCATGAGCAATAAACAGGTATGTTAAACTAAATTTATCTTGAAGCTCTTCAAGCAAATTGACTACTTGAGCTTGAATCGATACATCTAAGGCAGAAATCGGCTCATCGCAAACAATAAAACTTGGATTCGAGGCTAAAGCGCGAGCAATCCCAATCCGCTGCCGTTGTCCCCCCGAGAATTCATGTGGAAATCGATTATATAATCGTCCGTTTAGCCCTACCAAATTCAGTAGCTCGAATACCCTTTCGGTTCTCTCTTTTTCTGTTTTGTATATCTTGTGAACTTTCAGCGGTTCACTGATAATGGAATTAACCGTCCAACGTGGATTTAGCGAAGCAAATGGGTCTTGAAATATCATGGTGGCCTTTCGACGGATTTCTAACATTTCTTTGGGTTTTGCCTGACATATATTCATTCCATCAATGGATACTTCACCATTGGTAGGTTGATATAAACCCAGAATCGTCCTACCGGCTGTAGTTTTTCCACATCCGCTTTCACCGACCAACCCCAAAGTTTCTCCGCGGCTGATTTCGAAGGATATACCATCCACAGCTTTTACAGCACCCGCTTTTGTCTGAAATATTCCTTTAGTCACCGGAAAATGCTTTTTCAATTGTCGAACTTGAACTAAATATTCATTCTCTGCCATTATCATTTCCTCTTTCAAGAATGTTTACCCAACAAGCAACGCGATGTTGATCATTGATGGAAACGAGTTTTGGATTTTCTGTTCGACATTGATTGGTTACAAATTCGCAGCGTGGTGCAAAAGGACATCCATGTGGCTCTACTAAAAGGTTAGGCGGTGCGCCCGGTATCGATTTCAACCGGTTTTCTCTGCGTCGATCGACTCGCGGCAAGGCATTTAATAGTGCGATCGTGTATGGATGTAAGGGATGCTCATATATATCATCTACCTTTGCCTCTTCAACGATGTACCCTGCATACATCACGATTACGCGGTCAGCTAATCCGGCAACCACACCTAAATCATGTGTAATCCATATGATTGCCATTCCAAGTTGTTCTCTTAAGCGTTTCACCAGCTCTACGATTTGCGCTTGGATGGTAACATCCAATGCTGTCGTGGGTTCATCCGCAATCAATAGACTGGGTTCGCAAGATAGTGCCATAGCGATCATCACCCGCTGGCGCATTCCTCCTGAAAATTGATGAGGATAATCACCCAAGCGATTCTTTGCATCGGGTATTCCAACCCATTCTAATAATTCGATTGCTCTTTTATTTGCTTTATTCTTGTCTAAATTGCAATGAATTCGAATGGCTTCAGTAATTTGCTTTCCAATGGTTAATACAGGATTTAATGATGTCATCGGATCTTGAAATATCATCGCAATTTCTTTTCCGCGAATATGTTCAAGATCAATATCATTCATTTTTAATAAATCATTGCCTTTATAAAATGCTGTTCCACCAGCAATTTCGCCTGGAGGTGTGGGTATCAATCCTAATATCGATAACATGCTCACAGATTTTCCACAGCCACTCTCGCCGACCACTGCTAAAGTTTCAGCCACATCAAGGTTATATGAAATTCCGTTGACAGCATAAACAGTCCCCTCGGGTGTGTGAAAACGGGTCATTAGATCGCTGATTTCGATAAGTTTATTCTTCGAAGAAGCAACCATCATATCGTTCTACTCCGTGGATCTAATGCGTCGCGTAATCCATCCCCTAAAAAATTGATACTCAGTACGGTCAGCAGAATGAATGCTCCCGGGACAAACCATAACCACGGTGCTGTTTCAAGATAATTATTAGCCCGATCGAGCATATTCCCCCAGGTTGCCGTAGGAGGTTGAACGCCAAGGCCAAGGAAGCTGATATAAGCCTCGGATAAAATGGCATTCGCAACGCCCAATGTTGCTGACACAACGATGGGTGCAATACTGTTGGGTAGTATATGTTGAAATATTATCTGTGAATTAGGTGTCCCTGTCGCTCGAGCAGCTAAAATAAAATCATTTTCTTTTATGGAAAGAAATTCTGCTCGAACTATACGCGCTAGATACATCCAGCTTGTTAAACCGATAATGATTATGATGACCACCACGCTGCCGCTAAATTCTCTGCCGAACAACGTTATATTGGGAATTTTTCCACCAAAATTTTTCGCCATTACAATCAACAAAAACAATTCGGGGATATTGAGCATTGCTTCGGTAAAGCGCATCAAAATACTATCGATCATTCCGCCATAATACCCGGCTGCCGCCCCTATCAATATACCCATTAATGTTTCGATTATTACGGCTGCCAGTCCGATAAGGATCGAGATTTGTCCACCATAGATTGTGCGGGCAAGTGCGTCTCGTCCAACAGTATCTGTCCCAAAAGGATGCGCTGCAGAAGGAGGTTGTAACCGCAATTCAGTTTGAGTGTAATTAGCATAACCCTCTGTGAAGAAAAACGATCCTCCAATCGAATATATAAATAATAATATCAAAACAATACCCCCAAACATAGCCATTTTGTGCCTTCGAAAGCGCCGCCAGGCTAATTGACGTAAAGTTAAAGGAGGCGCCTCTAATTCATCCGGAGATAACCTGGCAATTGGTGAGGATTGAGCAGAAATGGAATCCATAATTCCCTCTTATTTTTCATACCGTATACGGGGATCTAACCACGCATAGGTTATATCCGTTAGGATTTGAAAAACGACAACCGCAACAGCAATCATCAATAAAATACCCATTACGACAGGCGTATCTGCCCGTTTGACGTGGTCTAAAAAGAGCCGCCCCATTCCTGGCCAGGCAAATATTTGCTCAGTCACCACTGCCCCGCCTAGAAGCAGTGGAAGGTCTAAGCCAACGATGGTTACAATGGGTAACGAAGCATTTTTTAATGCGTGGATAAAAACGACATCTCTCCTGGGGAGACCTTTGGCTTTGGCAGTCCTAATATAATCTTGACTCAATACCTCCAACATGGTGCTGCGAATATACCGACTGTATGATGCCAAACTGACTACCGACATGCTAAACACCGGTAAAATCATATGAACTAAAATTTGTCCAGTAGTTTTTCCAACTTTTGGATCGAACATTCCTACGGTTGGTAGATAAGGTAAACCCCAACGTTTGAACAACACCGCAAATATATACATCGATAGTAAGGCGATAAAAAATATCGGCATCGAATATCCAATGAACGACAATGCGGTTATCGTATGATCGAACCACGAATACTGTTTTATAGCCGAATAAACCCCTACAGCCAGCGCTCCTAAAATCACAATGATTTCCGAGGCAACCATGAGCATTATCGTATTAGGTAGCCTCTCACCGATTACTTTCGTGACGGGTTTTCCCCGGTTTACCAAGGATGTGCCAAAATCGCCTCTTAATATGCCTCGCCTTGTTCCCGATGTTTCTGCTACACTATCACCGTCCAAATCGACTTTTGTCCAATCATTACCAATTAACCAATAGATATATTGCATATAAATTGGTTTATCTAATCCAAGCTGGCGAGTTAATCGAATTCTATCTGATGGTCGGGTAATCGATCTACCTCCCATAGTCGCTATGGGATCGCCCATATTCATCATGAGAACAAACAAGATGATACTGATAATAAAAATTAAGGGGATACCTTGCAGTAGCCGTTTGATAATATATCTTGTCATATTATCTTCCCGTTGAGGTTATTAATTTGGGGAGGTAATGATTACCTCCCCATTTTGAATATATCTATGAATTATTGGGTTATATCCCACTCGCCAATGTTGAAGAAGGGGGTTACACCTGAAAATTTTACATTCTGCATTTTGGGGCTCACAGCCCAAATATCAGGATTTGCCCACAATCCAATCCATATCACTTCATCATAGAATATTTTGTTAATTTTCTGGAAAGTTTTTTGGCGTTCGTTCGCATCGACCTGGGTTGCTTCCAATCTAAATAGAGCATCGAGTTCTTCGTTGCAATAAAATTGCCAGTTTGACCCTGCAGGATAGTCATCTGTAGGAATTTCATCGCAGAACCAATAGTAGTAATCTGGATCTGGGAAGCTTGTAGAATCCATCCACTGCATCAAATCAAGCTCGCCTTTTGCAGCGGGTCCATTTTGGTCGTAACTGGCAAAGAAAACATCGGCATCATAGCTCAGTAATTCTGTTTTGATTCCTACTTGTGCCAACTCTTGTTGAATGACCGCCTGAACATCCTGGCGCAACTCCTGAATGGTTGTTCCGTATGTTAAAGCCAAATCCACACCATCTTTTTCGCGTACGCCATCGCCATTGGCATCGATCCAGCCAGCTTCTTCCAATAATTTTTTCGCTCCTTCGGGGTCATATGGGTAATTTTCCAAAGGCGGGTCGTTATAAAATGGCAAAGAATCCCAATAACTTGCCGGAACATACGTCTTCCCCAGCAAGATATCTCTCACAATTGCCTCGCGATCTATCGACATGATGATTGCTTTGCGTACCCTTACATCATCAACTGCAATGCTACCCTTTTCCTCATTGATAACCGGGAAAATACCTTCATTGTACCCGGATGGTTGTGCCATGATCTTTAATCCAACTTCCTCTAAAGTAGGCGTATCATTCCAAGCAATGAATGAACCAATATCGGCATCTCCTGCTTGAAGCGCAGCTACTTGAGAAGCATCGTCAGGTACAAAGCGGAAAAATACTTCATCGATAATGGGTGGTGTTCCCCAGAAATTTTCGTTCACAACGAATCTGGCAAAACTACCCGATTCCCATTCATCAAGAATATAAGGCCCACAACCTACATCCGGTTTCAAGTTCCACGCGGCATTATTGATTGTATTTTCGCTTTCATAAACTGGTTTTAATATATGCGCTGGTAGAATACCTTTCCAAAAAGTTGCCTCCCAGGGAGCAAATGGTTCTTCGAAATTCATGACAACAGTTTGAGCATCAGGCGCTTCCATACTCAAAACTTGATCATACGGGTAAGAAGAAGCGACTGCATTATTCTTATCGATAGCCATCTCATATGTAAAGATGAAATCCTCGGAGGTCAAGGGTTCGCCATCGGACCATTTGAGATCATCCCGTAATTTTAAAGTAATCGTTTTGCCATCTTCAGAAATTCCACCATTTTCCACGCTCGGCATTTCTGTTACAAGGTAAGGATAAGCCTCATTGTTTTCATCGAACATCCATGCCCAAGCATTCCATAAATCGAACGTGACCATGGCAAACCACATATTGGAGTAAAGCGGATTCAACGTATCGAATTCTTGAGTAAATATTATTGTTACAACTTTTTTCTCGGCTGCTGGCGTTGCAACCTCTTGAGTTTCTTCGACAGCAGCTTGTGGTTCAGGTGTTGTTGTTTGCTGCCCACCACAGCCAGTCAAAATCAGGCTACTAATTAATATGGTTGTCCATAAAAACATCAATCCGTTTTTCTTAATCATAGCATCTCCTCTTTCTCTTCCTTTTTTCACTTTTTCAATAGAATGGAAAATATACAATTTTTCTCATTGTATAATTAGATTGATTCACCTCCCTTCATAGTGTAAAATAAATAGATGCTCGTTTTCGTTTCTTCTTAGTTCTGCTAGTTTTTTTCACAATACTTCAAAACCTAAAGCCATTTATTTTTATTCTATTATTATATATGATAAATCTTCGAATTAGTAAAGTAATTTTTCCATGAATGTCTCAAATAATATCACTTTTCAACCTTTAGGTCGACGAACTTCCCTTCCATCTGGATCATCCTTGTTGGATGCGGCGCGCTCCTGTGGTATAGACATTGTCTCAATCTGCGGGGGTATTGGCGCTTGTAATAGTTGTAGAATTCGTTTGGTCAGTGGTACTTTATCACCTCCTACGCTCGAAGAACAAACTGCCTTTACCACCGATGAATTACTACAAGGGTATCGTTTGGCTTGCCAATCATTTCCACAAAGCGATGTAATAATTGATATTCCTTCAGAATCATTAACGACACCTCAAAGATTGCAAATTGAAGGTCAATTATTTCAATTCGATATCGACCCACTTTTCAATATTTTAGATATCGTAATCACCCCACCCGATATAAATGATCTAACATCTGATTTATCTCGAGTTAAAAATCAAATAGCTTCACACACAAAAATAAATTCAGTAGAAATTGAATATCGTGATTTAATACCAATATTGGAAACGTTACGAGAAAATAATTGGCATGTAGTAATGGCTATGCGCAATTCGCGAGCCATAGCCGCCTTTCCTCCTGTCGAGAACTTTTCTACTTTTTATACTCTTGGCTTAGCTGTCGATATTGGGACGACCAAACTCGCCACTTATCTGGTCGATCTTAACTCCGGTAAAACATTGGCAAAAGCCGGTGATATGAACCCCCAGATTGCATTTGGTGAGGATGTCATCAGCCGAATTGCCTACACGAATACTCACACTGTTGTTCATGACAATTCTGGTGCGGTAATCTCTGGCCGGAAATTTCTTCAATTAATGGTTGTCAATGCAATAAACGACTTAATTGATAATATGATTGTTGAATGTAATAATTCCGGCATTCCCGTATCTAATAACCATATTATCGATGCTGTGGTTGTAGGTAACACGGCTATGCACCATCTTTTTGCAGGTTTGCCAGTTGCGCAACTTGGAGTCTCACCTTATGTTGCAGCAGTATCCGAAGCTCTTGAAATTCCTTCTCATGATATTGGTTTGAATATCAACCCTGCTGCATCGATTTTTATGCCACCTAATGTTGCTGGATACGTGGGGGCTGACCATATCGCTATGTTATTAGCATCAGTATTCAATTCTAATCATGGCAATAACAGTAAGAACATCATCGCTTTGGATATTGGTACGAATACCGAAATTAGCTTGATTACCCCTCATGATCATTTATGCTGTTCATGCGCCTCAGGTCCAGCATTTGAAGGTGCCCATATTCTGTTTGGAATGCGGGCAGCTAATGGGGCCGTCGAGCGAGTTCAAATTATCGACAACACCGTTAGAATAAAAACCATCAATGACGCCCCTCCTGTTGGGATTTGTGGTTCGGGCATTTTGGATGCAATTTCAGAAATGCGTGCGTCAAATATTATCGATAGTCGTGGTGTATTCTCGCTGGCTCACCCGTTAGTCCGATTTGCCAATGGTCAAAATGAATTTATTCTAATGCGTAGCGATAAAACTGGCCACGGAAAAGATATCGTTATTACCCGCAAGGATATTACTGAAATTCAATTAGCAAAAGGTGCTATCCGCACCGGCATAGATATCTTGCTAAAAGAAGCGGGTTTGCATTCCGAATCGATTGATCTATTCATCGTGGCGGGTGCATTTGGTACATACATCGATATTCAAGCCGCTTTACGTATCGGCATGTTCCCCGATATTCCCAAACAACGTTTCATCCAGGTCGGCAATGCAGCCGGCGCTGGTGCAAGACAAATGTTATTATCCAAATCTAAAAGAGCTTTTTCCTCGGATATTGCTAAACAAATAAGATATATCGAGTTGTCTAATCATAAATATTTTTCTTCTCGATTTTCCCAAACTATTTTTCTTTAATCATATTTTTGTTGATTTTCTTCATTGCCGATTTTAGAATTGAAGGATAAAATTACCTATACATTTAAAATAGGAGCATTGGACATGACAAACGAATTGCAATCAAAACTCGCCCAAAGCCTAATCGACGGCGACCCCGATGCTTGTTTTGAATACACCAAACAAGCCCTCCAATCTGGAATGGAACCCATGGCTATAATCAAGGATGGTTTAATGCCCGGCATGAATGTGGTTGGAGATAAATTTTCAAGCGGCGAATATTTTCTTCCCGATCTGATCATTGCAGCAGATGGAATGCAAAGAGCAATGGAATTGCTAGAGCCAGAATTGAAGGCGCGTCAACAATCGCTTGAATCTGCGGGTACCATCGTCCTTGGTACAGTTAAGGGCGATATCCACGAGATTGGTAAATCTTTGGTTGGAACGATGTTATCCGCGAATGGCTTTAAAGTAATCGATTTGGGTGTCGATGTT
>JBDKUB010000340.1:0-2368 GCA_039679915.1 Anaerolineaceae bacterium | reverse complement strand
TAAAATCAATCCATAATTACTATTTTGTTAACCAAATCCCCCCCTCTTTTAATTGCATTGTATTATTATTAAAATACTGATTCATAAGTATAATTCATGATGTTCATTTCCTTTATTATTCTTCCGGAGGGCTTTTTATGAAATCCACATGGCTTTTAATCAAAAAAGATTCAACAATCGCAAAACTCTTTACTACAATAAGTATGTTGGCGTTAATAGCAGCTTTCATTACGGCTTGCTCCCTACCTGGGTTATCTTCTCAAGAGAGTGGTGATTCGCAGCAATCGCTGGAGAGTACAGTAGCAGCAATGAACTTGCAAGCCACATCGGTTGCTCAGCAATCAACTCAAGAAGCCCAAAATATCCAGGCAACGATGTTAGCGCAGCAGCAAAGTATGCTGGCAACTCAACAGGCTATTCTGGAACAGCAGAATCAACCCACTACCGAATCGGAAGAAGGAGAAGCTCTCCCTATCGTTACCGAGCAACCTGGCGGCTCTACTCCGTTGATGACCGAAGAACCCATGGCTTCTGAAGAGCCCCTAGAAACAGAAACCCCACCAGAGACAATAGAAGAACCACAAGTGGATGATTCAGAATTGGACTCTAAAATTCAGACAGCTAAAATTTTGCTGTTTGAAGATGTTTCCGGTGTAATTCCACCAAAAGTTCGCATGGTCAAAGAAGCGCTTGATCAGGCAGGTTATTCATATACTGACGTAGGCAGCGCACAAGGTTGGTTGAAAGATCAACTTATGTCTGATGCAGGTTGGGATTTGATCATCATGTCTTCTGAATATGGTGGAAGAATTACCGGAGAATTTTTTGATTATTTGTTGGATCATGCAAAGAAAGGTACAGCTATAATCCTGGAATTTTGGGACCTGGATGCAATCTTTCAGGGGAAAAGCAAAGCCTTGTTGGATGAATGCGGTATTGAATTCCAGGTCGATTGGACTGGAGGCGCAGCCAGTTCGTTACGCTTTTTGCAGATGGATCACCCCATATTCCATGAACCCAATGAACTCGGATCTTCATTGAAGTATTCGACGAGGCATTGGAAAGATGGCGGTGATTTAGTCAAAATCAAAAGATACGGTGGGAATGTCGTTGGTGATGCCGTTTTGTTGATAGGCACAGAACCCGATAAAAAAGAATCTCATGCAGTATTGTCAAGCTGTATGGGAGGCAGAGTACTCATTCAAACCTTCACAACCCACCAGTATAATACCGAAGATATGACAAAATTATGGCAGAATTACGTACACTATACCCTCAAGAATCATTTCTTATTCTCTAATCAATAAAAAGCTTTATCTCAAGGAGCCGAAAAAACATACAATTTATGAGAATAGGAATATAAAAAATTGCCTAACATATAAGTTGGGTAATTTTTTAATGGTTGACTTCTTCTTATTATTCTTCTATACTACCAATTAACTTCCTTTATTAACTGATTATTAAATCTTAACCCAGCAATTCTTTGAGGAGAAATTTTATGAAAAATAATCATTCAACATCCCCTCATAAAAGGGGAATAATCATCGCATTGATCGCGATATTATTCGTTACTTTAAGCTGTGATTTGACATCATCATCGAACACCAGCGCAGAAATGACGATGGCTGCCCTAAATGTCCAGTCTACCATAATGGCACAGCAAGGAGCACAAAACCTCGATGCCACCAATCAAGCCATGCAACTGCAGTTCACAAAATCTGCCCTGGATATGCAAGGGACAATCCAAGCACAGCAAGCCTTGTTATCAGCCGTCCCGCCTACGGTGGCACCGCCTCCAACTCAGGAACCGCTTCCGCCTGTGCAAACTGAAGCGCCCCCTCCTTCTACCGAAGCGCCGCCCCCGGTTGTTTCTGAAGCTCCGGCTGGATTATCCGATGAGGAACTAGAGAAAAAAATCAACGCTGCTAAAATTTTATTGTTCGAGGATATGTCCGGTACAGGCTGGTATCGCTATGTTCAGGAAGGGCTCGATTTACACGGATGGGCATACACCGATGTCGGCAGCGCCCAGGGCTGGTTCAAGGATAATTTGCTTTCCGGAACTGATTGGGATTTGATTATTGCCGCCTCAGAATCGCGCACAAAAATTCAAGGTGAATTCTTCGTCTATCTGAATGATTACATCAAAAAAGGGACGGCGGTTGTCATCGAGCACTGGGCGCTGGATGACTTATCCCAGGGAAAAGTTGCCCCCATTATGGCGAATTGCGGCATCGGGTTGTACCGAGATTGGTTCGTTCCCTTTGGAACCGTACCTAATCTATCGGTTTGGTTCTTGCAGCCCGATCACCCGATATTACATTACCCCAACGAAGGGATTTCATTGCGTCGCTATACAAATTTTTGG
>JBDKUB010000492.1:0-1670 GCA_039679915.1 Anaerolineaceae bacterium | reverse complement strand
ACCCACATACTTGGGGTCAATCCCTGATTCATAAATCCAACACCAAACGCATCGATAAAAGATAGACCACGTACTAAGCCACTGGCTTTTCGTGCAAACGCCATTTCTTCAGGCATTTTTCACTCTCCTTCTTTTTTTCAATGCAAAATAAATTTCCCGATGCAGATCACGATGTAACCAATTTTATTGATTGTTTTGATGCACCTCCTTTTATTGACTAGAATTTTCTAGACCACTCCTTTGGCCATCTTTCAATAATTACTTTTTTCTGCGTAAAGAATTCAATAGCATCGCGACCCTGTCCATGCAAATCGCCAAAAAAGCTGGATTTCCAACCGCTAAACGGGAAAAACGCCATTGGAGCAGCTATTCCAACATTGATTCCAATATCCCCTGCTAAAGCTTCTGAACGGAATTTTCTGGCATAGCCACCACTGCTTGTGAAAATACATGCCATATTTCCATACACACTATTATTTATAATCGTTAGAGCCTCATCAAGTGTATCGACTCTAATCAAACTTAATACCGGACCGAATAATTCGGTTTTAGCTATTTCATCCTCAGTCTTCACATTGGTGATAATGGTAGGCCGGATGAAGCTTCCTTTTTCATATCCTTGTATTTTAGGATTTCTTCCGTCTACAGCCAATTCAGCGCCCTCTTGCACGCTTTTGGTGATGAATTCTTCAATTCGCTTTTTGCTTTGATGATTTATCACCGGCCCCATCTGGACGCCATCTTCCAACCCATAGCCGGTAATTCGATTGCTCGCTTCTTCGCAGATGGATTTCAAGAATGGATCATACGCTTCTCCAACGGTTATGGCAAGTGAAGCGGCTGCACACCTTTGACCGGCGCAGCCAAAGGCGCTATCGGCTACTATACGCTTCGTCATTTCGATATCAGCGTCTGGCATGATAACCACCGGATTCTTGGCGCCTCCTTGACATTGGGCACGCTTTCCATTTGCAGCAGAACGGCTGTATATATATTTGGCAACTGGTGTAGATCCAACAAAACTAACCGCGCCGATTAGCGGATGATCCAATATGGCATCTACAGTTTCTTTCGCGCCATTTACCAAGTTGATGACCCCTTTGGGTATTCCGGTTTCTTTGATCAATGCAAAGATTTTTTGCATCGTTAAGGGTACTTTTTCAGAGGGTTTTACTATATAGGTATTGCCACACGCCACTGCATATGGCATAAACCAAAATGGGATCATCCCGGGAAAATTGAACGGACAGATCACCGCACAAACCCCCACCGGCTGCCGAATCATAAACTCATCGATGCCTCGGGCAATATCTTCCGAAATGTAACCCTGGTTTAGAATGGGCATTCCACTCGCTATTTCCACATTTTCGATTGCCCGCCGCATCTCTCCCCGCGATTCTTCGAGCGTTTTTCCACATTCCATAGTTATGATTCGAGATAGCTCCTCGAAATTTTCTTCGAGTAGGTTTTTAAGCTTGAACAAATATTGGACTCGTTCAGTAACCGGTGTATGTTTCCAACTCTTTTCCGCCTCAGCCGCTGCTCGAGCCGCCATATCCAATTCGGCAGAAGTACTCAAGGGGGTTCTCCCCAGTAATTCCTGTGTTGCGGGATTGACAACATCAATAAACTCAGTCGCAGTCGACTTTTGCCACTCATTGTTTATATAG
>JBDKUB010000397.1:0-2503 GCA_039679915.1 Anaerolineaceae bacterium | reverse complement strand
TACTTTTGCGCCAGGATTACCTGCTTCAACAACAAACGAACGCACGCCTGCCCTACCCGCCTTAGGATCGATGGTAGCCCAAACCACTACGAAACCCTGACTTTCTAATAAAGATTTATGACCTGCGGTTACAAAGATCTTTTCCCCGTTCAAAATCCACTCATTTGTTTCTTTATCCAAAACAGCAGTGGCGCGGATAGCTGAAGTATCAGAACCAGCCTGAGGTTCGGTCATAGCCATGGCAGCAAAAGTGGGCTTTTCTTCAGCAAATCGCGCCAGGAATTTTTTCTTTTGCTCAGGCGTCCCTGCTGCTTCCACAGCCGCACTGCCTAAGCCACCTCCGGGAGTCACAAGATACAACCCCACATCTCCCCAGGCAAGCGTTTCGAGCATAAATGCCAGCATCTGATATGCAATGGGTGGGCGGACTTTTTTTTCTTCCGGCTTTTCTACTTTTTTCTCCTCTTTGGGACGTTCCTGCGGTGCTAACGAGCCAACCCCTGTGGCTCTCATCGCCATGTGCATAAAATTAATATAGTCCCAGGGAATTTCATGCTCGTGCTCATCGAAATAGCGTGAAACCGGACGCATCATATTATCTGCAACCGTTTTCAGAACATAATTCTGTTGGGCAATCGGTTTAGGCATTTCAAATTCAATCATCGCATTATCCTCACTTTCCAATCCGTTTATATAATAGCCATTCCTAACATGGCTGCGATGCCGCGACCGTTGCGCATCCATAGTTCCACGGGATGTTCCCGGATATAGCCATGTCCACCCAACACCTGTACCGCCCGGTCGGTGACCATCATAGCCATATCCACAGCCCCAGTTAATGCCAGATAAGCTTGTTTGCTCGCATCTTCTTTATGATTATCCAGCATCCAGGCTGCTTCCCAGGTTAATAAACGAATAGCTTCGATTTCGGTTGCCATCTCGGCTAACATAAAGGCAATTACCTGTTTTTGCGCAACCTTCACTCCAAACACGTCCCGTTCTTTGGCATAATCACGAGAATATTCGAAGGCAGCCCGCGATAACCCAACAGCCATCGCTGCCAACGCCAAACGGGAAGCATCCAGGATAGGTGCAAAATCATGACCGGCGTCACCTCCCAAGCGCTTTTCATCCCCAACCACGACATCATTATATTTAACTCTATATACAGGTAGCGCGTTAATACCCATTAGTTTCTGCCGTTCTACGATCTCGACCCCCTGAGTATCTTTATCGACAATGAACCCTTGAGTTCCGCCATCAAAGCTTGCATAGACGAGTGTCGTTTGGGATTCATCCGCATAAGGGACGTAGATTTTCTCCCCATTGAGGATGTATCCATTTCCATTTTTTACAGCCAGGGTTTTCAACTCCAGCGGATCAAAATCATATCGCGGCTCGATTAAAGCGCAGGTATAAGGCTTCCATTCTGCTTCGATGATCTGTGGTAAGAATTCTTCTTTTTGGGCTTCATTTCCGGCAATTAAAATCGGCGTAGCCAATAATCCAGGTGCAAGAATTGACATGGCACCGGCTAAATCGCCATAAGCAAGCTCCTCAGCAGCCAATACGCCGGTTACAGCAGACCGTTCACCAAAGCCTCCGTAAGCTTCCGGAATGGAGGCTTGTATGTATCCCAATTCCCAGCCCTTTTCGATCAATGGGACAGGTAATCGATTTTCTTCCTCTGCTTGGTGGGCTTGTTTGCGAAGATCGGTGACCGCATAACGGTTAATGGCGTCCACCAACATTTTTTGTTCTTCTGAAGGTTCAAAAGAATACATCAGGTACGCTCCTTCTAAATTGAATTATTCGTTCTGGGGAAGCGCACCGGTGTTATAGACGATGGTAGTAGATGGCGACCGGTTGACTATCTCGTCCCAACTCCTCCAGATTTTGGATTTCCAGCACACCTCTTTGATATAAATACTCGACATGCGCTCCGGCTTCTTCGAGCGCCAGCAATACATTGTACCCATGCACCTCCCCAAATAATTCTAAAGACGTTTCTTCGATTGTATGAGGTTGCGATAACAATGCTTCTACTTTCTTTAATCGCTGAATATGCATCGTTTTGATATCCGAAATCCGTCCTGGTAAGTCGTTGATCGGACCCTCATGCCCTCCCAGGGTTACCTTAATGCCATTGGCACAATGGCTGACTCGGTCTAACGATTCAAAGTAATGCCCTAAACCGGTGTTCAACGTGAGGTGTTCCGGGGACTGGTGAGGTGTTGTCCTTTCCAAAATGTGGTCCCCACTGAATAAAATATCATGAAGCTGAATGACGACCTGCCCGGCGCAATGACCGGGTACATGCATCATTTTAAAAGGACCCAACTGCATTCCATTGGCTTCGAAAGAAAAATCCACCTTTATGGATTGATGAAGGCTCTTCGGAAATCTGTACATCTCGATTAATTGTGGGCGACGTTCCGGTTTGATTCCCGCTTCGATCAAGAATTGGTTCAATCGACTCGAAATTATTGTTAACCGTTCTTCG